>JAZFRV010000188.1:0-8153 GCA_036445875.1 Anaerolineales bacterium | reverse complement strand
TTTAATATCCCGGCTGACAGCCCCGGGCTTTCTGAGGGAATTACAGGAGTGGGGATGGATGGGCAGAACAGCTGGAGCCAAACCGGATATGGCGGTCCCTGTCCTCCGGGAGGACCACATCGCTACTTCTTTAAACTCTATGCCCTGGATACTGCACTGAATCTGGAAACCGGTGCCACCAAAGCAGCTCTCGAGAGTGCTATGGAAGGTCACATCCTGGTCGAGAGTGAGCTGATGGGAACGTATACCCGTTAATCCGGTATTCTGGGGAATTGGAGACACGACTTCCTCTTGGCAATGGAAACGGCATCCTTCCGGGCTTACGTTTCCTCATTTCACAATATTTCAACTAAACACAAAGGACACGGTTTCCTTTGAGGAAGCCGTGTCCCGCTTTAAAATTAATCAAGAGTGATATAAAAAGTACCAAATTGGGGTAAAACTTTTATATAATTAGGTACAGCGATATATATTGATAAATCTTCTGGGAAGAACAAAAATCCTTAACCATCATAGACCTCCGAGATCTTCATTTTCTTGTCAAAGGGTAGGCAGGATGCTATAATTCCGCCTACACAGGGGCGCGTAGCTCAGTTGGTTAGAGCGCACGGTTCACATCCGTGAGGTCGATGGTTCGAGTCCATTCGCGCCCACTGGCAAAGAATGACCGCTATTCAAACAGAATAGCGGTTTTGTAAATATACTACAGATAAGCAGATATCAGGCAAAAGTGCCCAATTATTACCGTTATGCGGGCAGTATTGCCCATGATCTATAGGTTAGCCAGCTATTAGAAAGATAAATAGAAAACCAATCGACCCCGTGTTTAGAACAAGCTTGAGAAATGAACCTGATAATATTATGTAGTTACCATTGTGAATTTAATTGCCAGGCTGCTTCGCGAGCTAAGGTCTCGAAGATCATTTTTAGTACCTGGTTATCTGCATTGGGTTGACTGGTAGCCGCGATCATCATCGAGTGGCCGCTGGCAGAGGTACCTTGAGCAGAGATAGATGTTAATGAGTATGCCAATCCGAGATAATAGTCATCAATGCTTTCCCAGGTCGAATCAGGCAAAAGGCCAAAAGAACTATCAAATAGATCGCTCATTTCATCTGAACTGGTGGATTTACCACCTCCGATGAGCAGTCTGAAGCTATTATCAGATTCGAAATGGCAGTTGTTGAGTTGATCCTGTATTACGAAGGTAAATGTACCTTCGATGATGGAATTGAATGCGGCAATATCGAATGCGTCACAATCGGGTACTGCCGGATTTTCTGCGGCAGAAATTGGCTCGCTTGCCCCGGTTGAATTTGGCGGTGCTGGTTCTTTTTCAGTTGGCTTTTCATTGATAGGAACTTCTTCTGCTGGGGCGTCGGTGAGACGGATGTTTTCGCCACGAGATGGCGCATCCTGTTTGGCAGAAAAGACAGACAAGTTGCATGCTAAGCTAGTAATGATGAACATGCAGACTATTATTAATTTGAATGATTTTTCACTGATTGAGATCATGTTTTTTCCATTTTCATTATAGCAGGACAAGAAAACTGTACCAATTATATCCGAATTGTCAAAGGAATTCCTCTATAGAATTTGAAAGTTGGTTGGCCAAGTGCCAAGCATCACTGAAAGATTTCTTAAAAGATAAAGTTTTCGTTTGGTTTGAAAAAACTCATACAATCATGGGATAATGTGCTTGAACGATGACGTGTTTGATGAGCGGTAGGCTAACCCTCAATGAAGCTGACCCGGCGGGGCCGGGGTGATGAGCAAGCTATTTTATCCGGGAACGCTGTTGATTTCGTGAAACTTATGCCCTGAAAATCCATGAATGATATAGTCGATGTAATACCACATGATGGTCGTTCTTCCGCTTATCCAGAAGCATTTTTAGATTACAATTGGTGTCTTTTTGGAGAGAGTAAAGAATAATCGAAAAAGATCAAATGCATAGCGCCTAACCCCCGCTCCAACCGACCCTTCGTCTCCACTGCGCTCCGCTCAGGGCAGGTGAGCTCATCCGTTAGGATAAAATATTAATGGACGTAATTTTTGTGTATAATACAGAAGAATTTCATATAAAAACAGTTCGAGATCTGTCCAATACCGCTCACTATTCAAACCGCTCACATCCTGTGGGCGGTTTTCATTTATACTATCAGGATCAATTTGATTATTCTGTGATATTCAGTTATATTGAGATTGTCCATATTTGATTTTGATCTTCTTCTATCCAAGAACACCGCTCCAACAATTAGGCGTTTTCTTTCTTTACATAGCTTAATCAAAAAACCGTTGGAAGATCGAAACTCAGGAAAATTCGATCAGCATAATCGGACTAGATTGATCTCTGCTATCCGCGGGAGGTTTTTATGAGGAAATCTATTAATCTACTACTGCTCATAATTATCCTGTTATCTTCATGTAGTATTATGAATCAGGAGCCAGAAATCCGTGAACTGAACCTCACGTTCACCGGGGATGATTGTATTTATGAAGGCCCTGATGAAATTAAAGCAGGACCTGTTAGCCTTGCCTTCTATAATGAAAATGATTCTATTTCCGCAATGAACTTTATGCGGCATAAAGGGGGCGAAAGCATTCAGGATATGATCGATTACTTAGGAGCAGCGCCATCCACAAAACATCATCCTGATTGGACCGATGATTTTACATACTACACCTGGAAGAAAATAACTTCTGGAACATCAATCACTTTTGATTTTGAACTGGAACCAGGAATCTACAGCATGGTTTGTGCACAGATATTACCCTATGGTGTCTGGTTTGGAACCGGGTTAATTGTGCAAGAATAACATTTTGACAGTATATAAATCTCATGTCAATCGGTTCGAGATCTGTCCACCAACGTCCACTTGAAAAAAAATGACCGCTATTCAATCAGAATAGCGGTTTTTATATATATAATACAGATAAGCAGAAATCAGGCATAATTGCGCAATATCTACAGGTTAGACGCCAGAATGAAATAATCACAATATATGATCTTGAAAACTTAAGGGGATCCACAATGACAGAACATAAAATTCTCTATCTCTCACAAGCCGATGTAGTTTCAATTGGCTTGGGAATGGCAGAAATAATTCAACTACTCGAAAAGGCTTTCGATGAAAAGGGACATGGTCGCGTTGAAATACCACCCAAACCTGGCATCCATCCAGGTGATGGTGATAACTTCATCCACGCCATGCCTGCCTATATTCCCGCACTCAATTCGGCTGGCATCAAATGGGTCAGTGGTTTTCCAGAGAATCCAAAAAAAGGGTTGCCCTATATTACAGGCCTTATAATTCTTAATGACCCTGAAACTGGCATCCCGCTAGCCGTCATGGATTGTGAATGGATCACCGCCATGCGAACTGCGGCAGCATCGGCGGTTGCAGCTAAAAGGCTGGCGCGGCCTGAATCGTCCAGGCTGGGCATTTTAGGTTGTGGCGTGCAAGGCATAACTAACACCGAAGCGCTCAGCGTTCCATTTTCGATTACAGAAGTTTTCGCTTACGATGTTATCCCCGAAGCTATCGAGAAATTCGGTCAAAAAACACAGGAGAAATTGGGACTTAAGGTAACTCCCGTGCAAAGGCCCCAAGAAGCGGTCACAGGCTGTGATCTGGTTGTGACCGCAGGCCCGATTTTGAAAGAACCTCATAAAACTATCAAAGCAGGTTGGCTTGATGAAGGTGCCTTTGCTTCACTCGTGGATTTTGATTCCTATTGGGAGCCTGCTGCAATGAAGGAAGTGGATAAATTTTGCACGGATGATCTGAAGCAATTTGAATACTACAAAAGTGTCGGATATTTTCAGGATGTCCCTCCTGTCCACGCTGATTTGGGCGAGTTGGTCGCCAGGCTGAAACCAGGGCGTGAATCGGCTAAAGAACGAACTATTGCCTGTAATCTTGGCCTTGCTTTGGATGATATGGCTGTTGCCCCAACAATCTACCATCGCGCCATAGAAATGGACATTGGCACCTGGTTGCTACTCTAGCCCACAAGGAAACATCTTTGTTTGGCACTGCATTTGCCTAGAATGACATTTATTATGAAATGTAAGTGTATTCAAGTGCATATAGAAGTCTTCATTGCGTTCCATTTCACTGAATAGCGATATTTTTTGGTCTGAGGCGCTGTGGGCACCCGATGCCAGTTTTGTGATTATCAGCATACATAATGGGCCGATTCACATCCTGCGAACGGACAATACTCCGATGATTACCTTGCCGGTAAGTGGCGCCAGTAATTTGCGATGGGGGAAATATTAGACACCTGGTAGCCCTGGGCGGATATTCTTGGCAAAAAGTTCAGGATAGTCACAGTTGATCTAGCAGGCCATGGTCTTTCAGATCCAGCTCCAAATCGATAACGATTTTCAAAAGCATGACAATGGAGCAGGGAATTAAGTATCAGTTTCAATGAGCATAATACACCACTCATCTTGCTGGCTAATATAGCTACCATGAAAAAGCCAAAGGGTACACATCGATGGGCAGATTAAGGACGAGAGTAGACCATAACCGCTCTTCACTTGGAAGAGCGGTTTTTACGATTTAGTGAGAAATTGTGAATTTAATACGATAAAGATTGACATTGTCTAGGAAATTAATCAGAATGGGCTCCTGATTCTACCTGGGGAAAGATCCGGCAGGGAGTCATCTCATCAACTCAGGTGTTGGTTATTCAACTTCAACATAATCAAGCCATTCTGCGGATCGTTTGCCTTTGCCCTCAACAGTCTGGAAAAATAATTCTTGAATGTTTTCTGTAATTGGTCCCCGTTTGCCATCCCTCACAGGGCGGTGGTCGATTTTGGTCACAGGGGTTACTTCAGCTGCTGTACCACAAACAAAAACTTCATCCGCAATATATAATTGATCCCGAGAAATCGCTTGCTCTATCACCTGATACCCCAGATCCTTCATCAGAGATAATAGCGCATCCCTGGTTATTCCTGCCAGTATTGCGGTCTTTGGTGGCGTGTAGATAACTCCATTCTGAGCCAGAAATAAATTTTCCCCGGAGCATTCAGCTACACTTCCATCCGGTTCAAGCATAATGGCCTCATCAAAACCGTTCCGTATGGCATCGGTCTTTGCTAAAACTGAATTGGCATAATTCCCGGTAATTTTGGCTTTGGTCATGGTGACATTGATATGATGCCTGGTAAAGGACGATACTCCCATGTGAACCCCATTCTCCAGGCCATCTTCTCCCAGGTATGCCCCCCATTCCCAGGTTGAGATACTCACATGAGGATTTGCAATATCCATATTCAAACCAAAGGTACCATCAAAATAAAGCAGGGGGCGAATATAACAGGATTGAAACCCGTTCATTCGGATGACTTCATGCGTCGCGTGTTTCAGCTCTTCAACCGTGAAGGGCATTTCCAGCAGACCGAGGATCAAGGCTGAATCCATAAAGCGCTCCAGGTGTTCCTGGAGGCGAAAGACAGCAGGTCGTTTATCCGTTTGATAACAACGGATTCCTTCAAAAACACCATATCCATAATGAAGGGAGGTTGTCTGGATATGTATCTTGGCATCATTGTAGGCAACCATCTCCCCATCCATCCAAATATAATCTGATGAAAAGTTCATCTCTGTGTTCTCCTCATTGAATTTTCTTTCTTGATCTTATTTGCCATCTTTCCTGTACTCCCGACCTTTTCATCCGGCACCGGTTTCTCGAGGGAGAGTAGGCACTTATCTTCTTGTCTTACCTTGACCAGAGTTTTATAGTTCATAAAAAAGTAATGATTTCCGCGACCATTTCATTTGTCTCCAGGGTTTTTTCATTTGGTTTTGCCAGATCCACAGTACGAAAACCTCCTTTTAATGCAGAGTCTACAGCATTTTCCACTGCTTGTGCAGCTTGCTCCATTCCCAGGGAAAAACGAAGCAGTAAAGCCACCGAGAGAATAGCGCCAATTGGGTTGGCTATGCCCTGACCTGTGATGTCAGGTGCTGATCCATGGATAGGTTCATACATTCCGCGTTGTTTTCCGAATTGGTTCAAATCCTCTCCCAGGGAGGCGGATGGCAAATTGCCCATAGATCCGACCAGTACTGAAGATTCATCTGTCAGAATATCTCCGAACATATTTGTGGTCAGCATGACATCAAATGAAGCAGGTTTGAGAAGCAGGTGCATTGCTGCTGCGTCTACCAGCATGTTTTCCAATTCAATCCCCGGGTAGGACTCAGACACCTGGCCTACCACCTGGCGCCAAAGACGTGAACTTTCCAGGACATTGGCTTTATCAACCGAGGTGACTTTTCCCCTGCGTTCCCCGGCAAGTTGAAATGCCAGTTCAGCCACTCGCTGGATCTCAATATTGGTATAACTCATGGTGTCGACTGCTTGTTCCACCCCAGCTTCTGTGCTGCGACCCTGGGGTTTTCCGAAATAAATACCGCCGGTCAGCTCACGTACTACCAAAAGATCCACCCCATTTAGATACTCAGTTTTTAAGGGTGAAGCCTGCAAAAGATCTGGATGGGGTTGAACAGGCCGTAAATTTGCGAATAAACCCAATCCTTTCCTTAATCCAAGCAGTCCTTGCTCCGGCCTCACATCTGCCAAAGGATCATCCCATTTTGGACCACCTACCGCTCCCAATAAAACCGCGTCGGCCTGTAAACAGGCTTCCAATGTGGTCTCAGGCAAGGCAATACCGTGGGCGTCAATTGCTGCTCCACCTACAAGATATTCATCAAGCTGAAACTCTCGTTCAAATTTGTCCCCAACTACTTCCAGGATTTTTCGGGCGGCGGCCGTAACCTCGGCCCCGATACCATCTCCAGGTAGGACAGCAATCTTTGTTTTCATGGATAATTCCTTTTTCGGTGTCAGATCAGTGTCTTATTTATTATCATTTTGTTCTTCAAGCAGGGCGTATTCCATACTATCGGCCAAAGCCCGCCAACTGGCATCAATGATATTAGTACTGGCTCCTACAGTGCTCCAGCGGTTGGTGCCATTGTGGGTATCAATCAGCACTCGGACATGCGCAGCTGTTCCGCTTTCACTATCAAGAATGCGGACTTTATAATCATCCAGACGAATATTACTCAGCTGGGGATAAACATCAATCAGTGCTTTACGCAAAGCAGCATCCAGGGCATTAACCGGTCCATTGCCTTCTGCGGCAGTGTGGAATACTCGATCACCAACCCGGACTTTCACTGTTGCCTCAGAAACAATACCTCTTCCCTGACGATGTTCCACAACTGTCATAAAATCGATCAATTCGAACGGCCGCTTATAGCCAGGTTTCATCCTGCGCACCATCAAATTAACGGATGCTTCAGCGCTTTCGAATGTGAAACCCTGTGCTTCCAGGTCTTTGATCTGAGTGACAATTTCTTTGGCTTGATTTGTGTCAACATCAAGACCAAACTGCTGGGCTTTGTCGATCACGTTTCCTCGACCGGAAAGATCCGAAATTAAGGTCTGGCGGAAGTTCCCAACCTGATCAGGGTCGATATGTTGATAGGAGTCCTCATTTTTCAACATGGCTGCAACATGAATGCCGCCTTTATGACTGAAGGCTTTTTTCCCGACATAAGGGAGCCGGGAATCGTGAGGTTGATTAGCCACTTCATCCACAAAATGGGACAGATCTGTCAGTCGGGACAGATTTTCGGCACTCACGCAGGAAAAACCCATTTTAAGCTGAAGGTTGGGAATTACAGAGCAAAGGTTCGCGTTACCCACCCGTTCTCCGTAGCCATTAATTGTCCCTTGTACGTGAACAGCTCCGCTCCGTACACCAGCCAGCGCATTAGCTACCCCGTTTCCGCCATCATCATGGGTATGAATACCCAGCGGGGTATCAAATAACTCACTCACCGCCGAAGTTATCTCTTGGATCTCCCAAGGCAAACATCCGCCATTTGTATCACAAAGAACCAGGACATCTGCACCACCTTCATCCGCAGCCTTTAAGGTATTAATGGCATAGTCCGGATGGGCTTTGTAGCCGTCAAAAAAATGTTCGGCATCATAAATCACTTCCTTGCCCTCGGATTTAAGATATGCCACACTTTCCTTGATCATTTCTAAATTTTCTTCCTGGCTTGTTTCCAGGACATCAATGACATGTAATTCCCAACTCTTGCCAACCAGGG
>JAZFRV010000187.1:0-11049 GCA_036445875.1 Anaerolineales bacterium | reverse complement strand
CTTCTGTGGTTTTAATAAATGCCCGGAGAATGAATATCGGAAAGAAGATAAGCTGGTAAGCCAATCTATTTTAATATAGAAATACCAACACCAACAAATCTATTCTATTCCTAATGAAAACAGTGTAATCTAGGAAAGGAACTATGATATTACCCAAAACTGCAGATGTGATTATCGTTGGCGGCGGCGTTATGGGAGCGAGCACGGCATTTTATTTATCAGAACGCGGCGTGCCAGAAACTATTCTCCTTGATAAAGAAGAATCATTTGGACAAGGGGCAACAGGACGATGTGCCGGTGGTGTCCGTTACCAATTCGCGACTGAGGTGAACATTAGATTATCTCTAGAAAGCCTGCCAATTCTAGAGAGATTTAAGGAAAATTTTGGGCAAACAATCGATTACAAACAAGTTGGGTATTTATTCCTATTAACTGATCCAGACAGTGTGAAGCAGTTTCAGGAAAATGTGAAACTTCAACACCGTCTGGGAGTGGAAACAGAATGGCTCTCAGGCGATGAGGTGCGATTACGTTTTCCGATGATGAATCTTGAGGACGTTATCGCTGCAACAAATCATGCTAAAGATGGAGTTGTGGATCCAAACGGTGTAGTAATGGGATATATCAATTCATCCAGGCGTCTAGGAGCAAAGGCTTTCAATAATATTGAAGTGATAGATATTCAGATAGAATCCGGTCGAGTAGCAGGAGTTCAGACCAACGAGGGGTATATTTCTTCGCGGGTTGTAGTTAATGCTGCAGGTCCTTGGGCGGGAGTGGTGGGAAAAATGGCTGGATTATCAATTCCCATCCAACCGCTTAGGAGGCAGTGGCTAACAACAACCCGCTTGCCAGATTTACCAGAGAACTTCCCTTTTATGATTGATTTTTCACAATCCTTGTATTTTCATCCAGAAGGAGGAGGTTTATTGACAGGGATGTCTAATCCGGATGAAGAGATTGGATTTGACCAAAGTATAGATCCGGATTGGGAATTAACCCATATTCAATCGGCGATAGAACGATTACCCATGTTAGAGCAGGCAGGATTGTCCTCCCACCTGGCGGGTCTTTATGAACTCACTTCAGATGCTCATCCGATAATTAGCAGTACATCCCTAGAAGGTTTTTATGTTGTCGCAGGTTTTTCAGGTCACGGGTTTATGCATGGTCCTGCATCTGGAAAATGTATCAGTGAAATCATCCTTGATGGAAATTCATCTACTGTGGATGTTTCTATGCTAGATTTAGACAGGTTTAAAGAAAATCGTTTGATTTATGAATATAATGTAGTTTAGGTGGGAATATTGAGGGAAATCTGGGATAAATAAACCCTAGAGAATATCCAAACATATTGCCAGTTTCGTACTAATTATCATGGGTCTTCTACCTCAGATATTAAATACGAGGGTTTGCTAAATAGTAAAATTGGACTTACCCCGGAATAAATATTTATTACATGGATATGAAAATAATTTCGCAGGATTACTCTCAAATTAAATTATCCTTGGATTCAAAAATTAATCATCAATATCAAGTTATTTCTTTTGATTCAAAGTAGGTGAAAACAGATGCCAAGTGCTGAAATCATAACAATCGGTACGGAATTGCTGTTGGGTGAAATCGTAAATACAAATACTCAAGTGATCGCTCTAGCACTGCGAAAAATTGGAGTTGATGTATATCGCACAGCGAGCATAGGGGATAATCCAGATCGAATAGCTCAAATTCTTTTAGAAAGTGCCTCAAGAGCAGATATTGTCATAGCTACCGGGGGACTAGGGCCTACTGTTGATGATCCTACTCGCCATGCTATCGCTCAGGCATTTGATCTCGAGTTGATTTTTTACCCGGATTTATGGGAAGAAATCGTCAGACGGTTTTCCAAATACGCTATTCAGCCGCCTGAGAACAACAAACAGCAAGCATATTTGCCGGAAGGGGCAGACAGCTTACCAAATCCCCGGGGAACTGCTCCGGGTATTTGCCTGAATACAAAAAATAATCAACTTTTTGCTATACCTGGGGTTCCTGTAGAAATGGAAGGGATGCTTATTGAACAGGTTATCCCAAGAATAACTTCCAGATACTCTCTCACCGGAGTGATTTTGACCCGAAATATCAAAGTTGAAGGAATTGGGGAATCGCAGATTGACGCCCTGATCAGGGACCTGGAGCTTCTTTCTAATCCGACTGTTGGATTGGCAGCTGCTAAAGGATATGTGTTAATCAGGATCACGGCAAAAGCCGAAAATACTGAACTCGCCGATGCTCTTCTAAAAGATTTAGATGATGAGATCCGAACCAGGTTAGCAGATTGGGTAAACCCTGATTAATTAAATGAACCGTAACCCAGTAGTGATTACGGTTTATTATATTTCCAGGTGAGATCCTATCTTTATCCCCAAAATAGAATTGCCACTATGCCAGCAGTCAAGGGGATTACCAGCCCCATTCCCCATCGAAGAATAGTAAAACGCCAGCCCATAAATGGCAGCTCAAAGCTGATTGTCAAGAATGATTGAGTCGCCCAGCTGGTGATAAGTGTAATTACAGGGGCAAAACCTGCACCAGCTTCAAAAAGAATGGCTATCAGTGGAAATACTACATATGGTCCCCCCGGTAAAAACATTCCGATTAACTCTGCCAGCAATATTCCGAGCAATCCCGTATTTGGACCAATCCAGGTTCTAACCAATTCTTCTGGCGAAAGAATGTTTACAAATCCCACAATTATGAATGCCAGGAGTATCAGCAAGCCATTTTGCTTGGTTGTTTCCCAGGCGAGGACCCCTCCGCGTTTTACTGTTTCAGTTCCATCTTTCCAGCTAAAAAGCAGTAGAACCCCGGCAATAACCCAAAGAATTATTGTTGCCGAGTTCATAATTAAATCTTCTCCCGGATATTGTTAATCCTTCTACCAAATAGTTTTTCGGCGAAAATACCCATTAAGGGAGGGATAAGGAAAGTGATCAAAAATCGGCGAATGGTTATTGTTGTGCCTAGGATGGCAATTTCGAGGGGAACCCTGGAGAAGGCCCATAAATTTTTTGCGGAGACAAATGCGATTAGAACCCCCAAGCCAGCTCCTGATTTAAGGAGAGCGCTTGCTATTGGATAATAAGCATATGGGCCTCCAGGAATTAATCCACCTCCCAGGCACGCTAACAGGATACCTTTAATCCCAGCATCAGCACCCAACCACTGGGTAATGAATTCTTTCTTGACCAGTGCCTGTAAAAAGCCAGCTGTCAGAAAAGCTGCTGTAAGCAGAGGGAGCTCCCTAATGAGGATTGTTAACCCTTGTACAAAACCATCTCCAACTAGATCCCATCCCGATTGAGTGTAAGCCAGGACGGAAAGGATTAGAATCACAATGAACAATAAGAAATGGATCTGGTATTTCTTGAAGGAGGATGGCATGGATGCCTTTTATAAATCGTTGGGTAAAGTAATTGTAAATGTTGTACCGACATTTACTTTGCTGGTGAAATTTATCTCTCCGCCATGACCGTGTATGATTTGTTTAACTACTGATAAACCCAGGCCGGTTCCAGGTACTTGATCCCGGTGACTTCTTACGCGATAGAATTTTTCAAATATTTTGGATTGTTCATCTTCTGGGATACCAAGTCCAGTATCTGAAATTATGATCACAATATGATCTTGTCCTTCTTTTGCTTTGAGAATAATTTCTCCTTCAACTTTGTTGAATTTAACTGCATTATTCAAGAGATTGAAAATGGCTTGTTTTAGCTGCTTCCGATCTCCACGGATTCGGGGGAGGGTATCAGGTAAATCCAGGATAAATAGAATATTGAGTTTGTGGGCTTCATTAATAACTATTTCGTGGCACTCAATTAACAAATCTCTGATATCAAATTCGTTTACATTGTATTGTTTTCTTCCTGATTCCAGCCTGGCTAAATCCAAAAATGAACTGGACATGTCTGCAAGTGCCTCAATTTCTGCCTCGAGGATGTCAATCATCTTTCTTTTTTGGTCTTCGTGGACCCGGTTGCTCTTTAATAAATGGGCAGCTGCATTTAGCGCAGATAATGGGGTGCGGATTTCATGAACAAATTCACCAATCAAGTCTGATTGGAGGAATAATCGGGAATTTTCAATCGCAACTGTTGCCTGGGCACCTAGAGCCAAGAGAACATCCTGATCTTCTTTGGTGAATTTTCCTCCCTTCTTGTTGATAACTTCCAGAACGCCGATAATATTTCCCTTGGACATCAGCGGGATGCCTAAGAGTGAGCTGCATTCAATATTGGTTATATTTCCAATCTGGCCAAAATGGCGTTTGTCTTTCTGGGGATTATCAACAATCACTGCTTTTTGATGGGAAACAATCCACCCCGCGATACTTTCATCAAGGGGTACAACTGTACCTCTTTTTAGTTGTGAATCCAGATTGGTTGCTGCTTGAAAATAGAGGGTTTTTTTGTTCGGATCGTACATCAAAATTGAAGCTTCTTCAGCATCGGATATTTCACTGGCAGCCAGGACAATCTTTGATAGAAGGATATTTAAATCCAATTCAGAAGCAAGGTCGCAGGAAATATTAATCAATTGCTGGTATCTGTTCAGGAGTGTGGAGTGGGCTTTATTTTTTTTCATTAAGAACCTTGTTTTCTATAAGGGGCATTAGCTTTTCTAAATCCCCTTGGATGGATACATCTGCCAGGTCAGCCAGGTGTGTGCAAGTCCGGTTAATTATTATCAACTTAGCTCCATTCCCGAGAGCTGAATAGGGTAGATCGCAGACCGGTGTGACAGTTAATGAGGATCCCAGTACTAGCAGTAAGTCACATTTTAATACTTCATCTCGAGCTAGTTTCCACTTATCTGCAGGCAATTGTTCTTCGTAGAGAATGATATCCGGCTTTAATAAACTTCCACACTCAGGACAATGTGGTGTAACAGAATCTTCCAGGAATGTATTTATCAGTTCAAAGCTAGCTTCAACTTGTTGAAAACAACCAAGACAAGTGAGTGTTTGATAGGTTCCATGTACTTCAATTACACTATTTGAACCGGCTTTTTGGTGTAGGCAATCGATATTTTGGGTGATGATGGATTGCAGGTAGTTTCTTTCTTGCAAGGATGCCAGGGTGCTATGTGCCGGATTGGGATCAGCCTGGAATAAACTTTTAAGGAATGGGCGAAGCCAGTCATAAAAACGATCAGGATCATAACGGAAAGCACTCAGGGATGCCACTTCCATTGGTGAATACCTTTTCCAAACCCCACTACCCGGTGAGCGGAAATCGGGTATTCCGGAGGGAGTTGATATGCCTGCTCCAGTTAAAGCTACACAATATTCAGCATCCAATATCAGTTGTGAAACAATATCTAATTGAAGTATCTTCTCAGAAGAAGGAAGCACCATGCTAATCTAAGATGGATTTTGCTAAATCGCGGAATTGGTCTTTTGTCATGCTGTCTTCTGGCCTTAGCACTATGGGAGTATTGTTTGCCGCAGCCTGATAGGCCATTTCCGGGACTGGTGTGAAAATTTGATCAATTTTCCGTTCAAGTTGGTTCTCTGCTTGTTCCCAGCTGAGCTGGACACTAGAACGCTGCCGATTGATCAAGACAATTGTAAAACGACCTTCTCCAATTCCATTATTGATCAAGTCCTGGATCAGGTTTTTGGTTTGGGTAATATTTCCCGGCGATGGTTCTAGACAGATGAGGATCTTATCACATTCAGGAATAACCCTGGAAGTTAACGGTGTTAATGATGGGCCAAGATCCAGAATTATATAATCAGCAAAACTCTTAAGTTGTTGAGCTACCTGGTGATATTGTTCAACATGTGTGTTGTATTTTGCATCAGAGGGATGATATGAGGATAATAAAGTTTTTAATCCAGATTTATGATCAAGCAAAGAATCCGAAATCATATGTGAAATATCAAATCCCGGTTCTTCTTCTATTAATTTGATTAATCCATTGGTATTTTGGACATCAAGATCCATGCTGATCGTACCCTGGCCTGGTCTGAAATCAGTTAAAAGGGTGGTTTTTCCTGATTGCTTGTGAATTTCGATTGCTAAATTAATCGCCAGGGTTGAGATCCCGATTCCGCCCTTGGAGGAAACGATCCCTATTAGAGTTCCCTGAGCTGCTATTACGGCAGGAGCGCTGGAAGTTCTTTGAGGGGCGCGTTTTAGGATTGAATTTACCTGAGCAAATAATTCTCTCGGTCTGGCCGGTTTTGTAATGTATGCATCTGCTCCGGCTTCCAATCCTTCTACTTTGTCATCAACCTGGCTCCTGGCTGTGAACATGATGATCGGGATCGTTTCAGTATCTGAATTTGACCGGACAGTTCTGGCAATTTCATATCCATCGATATCCGGAATCATAATATCAAGCAGGATTAAATCCGGATGCTCATCTTTTACCAGTTGAAGTCCTTTATTGCCGGAGGTTGAGGCTAGGATTCTGAATCCTTTTCTCTCAAGCATGATCCCCACTAGCTTCAAGGTATCAATATCATCATCTATGATCAATATTGTTTGGGCCATAAGGTACCTCAGATTAACCCATGAAATCCTATTATTAAAATATACCATAGATTATAATGGGAAAATGCTATTCAAACTTGAAAAATCAATCATCGGGATTATTGATAAACCTGTAGTTGTGGGTGTGTCTGGCGGATCAGACAGCATAGCCCTTTTGCATATTTTGATGGAATTAGGCCTATCTCCCATCGCAGCCCACTATAATCATAAACTCCGGGAAGAAGCCGATCTGGAAGCGGAGTTTGTCAGGGAATTTGCCAGATCGTTGGGAATTCCGTTCTTGGAAGACTCTGGCGATGTGCGGTTATTCTCTCAGGAGGAAGGACTTTCGATTGAGGAAGCTGCCAGAATACTAAGGTACCAATATCTCTTCCAAGTAGCAGATGACCTTGGAGCTGGAGCTGTATCAGTAGCTCACCATGCGGATGATCAGATTGAGACTATTCTAATGAATTTGTTGCGGGGCTCTGGCATGAAGGGTTTGGGGGGAATGCAGGAAATAAGTAAACCCACCCAATGGAGTGCAACTATCCCCCTGATTCGACCATTTTTGACAGTTTGGAAGGATCAAATCCTGGAGTACTTGGATGAGAATCAATTATCCTATCTTGAGGATCCAACCAATGAGGAAGTAATTTTCCATAGGAATAAAATCCGTCATGAACTAGTTCCTTTATTAGAGAATTTTTCCCCGGGTTATAAACAGAGACTTCTTCAAACTTCAGACATCTTAGCGGCAGATGATAGTGCTCTTGAACAACTTAGTGAGAATGCCTGGGAATCCTCTTTAATCAATAAAGGCGCAAGTTATTTGCGTTTTGCCAAAGATGTTTTTCATAAATATCCTCTGGCGTTAAAGAGGCGTTTGATCAGGAAAGCAATCCAAAGCCTGCGACCAGATTTCCGAGAATTGAGTTTCCCGCAAGTGGAAAGAGCACTTGATTTTCTATCGGATCCTAAGAAAAAATCAATGAATTGGGTCGCAAAGGTGAATCTCTCACAATCTCCAAACAAAATCGTTTTTTCAACCTGGGAAACTGATATTGTGAAGAATCAGTTCCCACAAATGATTTCCGGGGATAAAACCACTTGCCCAAATCCAGGAGAGGTTGCCTTGGGAAATGGCTGGTATTTTACAGTCAAAACAATCGATTATTCTCCTGATAATTTTGAACGAATGGCATTTCTGAAGGATGATTTTTTAGTTTGGGTTGATAGTGGTTTATTCCAAGGGGAAATCACTCTGAGAAATCGAACCGAGGGAGATCTGATTTCTCCCCTCGGAATGGATGGGAAATCAATGAAGGTTTCCGATTTAATGATCAATGAAAAAATTCCAGGCGCTGTTCGCAACCAATGGCCATTGATTGTTTCTGATGACTCTGTTCTCTGGATTCCTGGGGGAAGATTAAGTCACAAAGCTAGAATAACTGAAAATACAAAAACCCTGCTGCAGTTTGCATTCGATAAAAGAGAATCCTGATCGGGGGTTAGGGAGATAGATTTCCTTCTACGGTTTTACCAGGTATTTTGTCGGATGAGTTTTCTTCTTTATCATCCCTGCTTAATGTGTGTAGTTTGCGGCTGACTTCCCGCCATTGAACCTCAGAGATGCCTAATTTTTGCCTGATTTTATTTTGATCCATCCCCGCTTGCCAATCTTGGACTGCAGATGTCCAACGGCACATAGAAAAAGATACTCTCTTGCTAATTCCGGCATCTTTCCCTAAATCCTCTAAGACATATTCCAGCATTCTGGCTGACCAGGGAAACAAGGAATCATTCAAATCGTGAAGAGTGCGATATTGGTGATATACATCTATCCATTCCTGAGGGATGGGTAGTTTGCGTTCTTTGTACCGATTTTGGGGACTCGCATAGCGGATAAAAATCAGGGGTCCTTCCGGGGCATCTAGTTGAATATGATTCGGGCTTAAAGAGAGGCATTCTCCCTTCTTAATTCCGGTGCTCAGGAGCAGCGTAAATAAAAGATAAGAGCGTAAATCAGGATCTGCTTTTAGTCGATAGGAATCAGCAGTATCCAGGATCTGATTAATTTCTTCCTTAGACAGGATTTTGGGGAGGGGGGATCTAACCGATTTTTGGACGACTCTGTCAGCAGGATTTGCTGGAATAGCTCCACCTTCATGGAGCCAGCGGAAAAATGATTTCAGGGAAGTAATTCTGCGTGCCAGTGTTTTAGGACTGCAAGGTACTCCTCTTTCATGTTCCAACCATCTTAAGAAGTTGTTTAAATCAGCCAGACTGATCTCTCCTACCTGCCGGTCTGGGGGCAAATAAGACGCTAATAGCCGCAAATCACCCAGAAAGGCAGTAATTGTATGGGGCGAGCGGCCCTGATCACCCAGGAAGATTTCCCAGGCTTGCAGTGCTGGAGCAAGAGTAGTTTGGGATCCAATCTGGGCTGTGGATTCGTTGAACATATCCGAAATCCTTTCGTATAGTCAATATGGGATAAGTGTACACGAGCTACAGCACTCTGTCAATGGAAGAGGATTGACAGCAAAAGAGTTAACGGTCCACAATTGTTCACGATAAACGGCTCTTCACCATCGGGTCCTTATTTAAGGATTCTTTAACGTAACAGTTCCCGCTTTGGTCTCGATGGTAAAAATCAATTTTGGCCCTTGGCCTTCCAGAATGTATTCATCTCCGGATTCTTGCCAGTTCCCAGAAGTAATAACTTTTGATAAAGGACCTTCAAGATTAACTTCTGCCTGAATTCCTTCAGGGACAGAGATGATTAACCTACTTAAACCGGTTTCAATGAATACGGAAGCATCATGCTGGTAAACACCCGAAAAATCTAATGAGTAATTTCCCGCGCCACTTTGAAATATCATAGTTTGAAAATTGGCGTTTCCCAACTTTTCCATAGTGATGTTGGATGCTCCGGTTTCATACCGGAAAGCATTCATGAGAGAGGTATTAGGTGTTGAAAATTTGAGATTTACATTTGAAGCCCCATCAGTTACATGAAGATCGGTCAGGGCGAGTCCGCCAAATTCGAAATCTCCACTATATGCCCCCGCTTTAATAGATAGCTCGATGGGGTGATTGGTAATTGCGATATTCCACTCGTTTTTGATTGAGCCGTTAAATGTGGGAACCGCATTTATTTTTAGATTACCCTGCTTAAAGGTTACTCCAGTGTCATCAACAGTGAGTTCTGGTTTAAAATCAGCTACGTTATAGGTTACAGTACCAGAAAGCAGATCCGGCCCCGGATTTGGTAGCAGGGTCATTTTACCGGCGCCAAAGGATAAGTTCACATCCAGGGGAGGGTTTAGATTTGGAATTGGAACCTGGATAGACTCGGTAACTGTCTCTCCGGTTTTAGATTCTGTCTTAAATGGAAGCTCAATATTTATCCCGCAGCCAGAGAGGGTAATAGCTAGCAGCAAGGATAAAATTACAACCTTAGTTGTTTGTTTCATGATTAATCTCCTCAGCCAACCAGGCTGAATGCTATTGAATCTACGGATTTAACAGTGCAGGATTCATTCCACAGGGAAAATTGGTTCCTGGTCGCCCAGAACGGGTTCAGGATGAGTAAAGTGAACTTGAATAAATGCTATCAGTCTAGCCGGAATTTCCCGAATATTCCAATAGCCAGTGCCTCTATAAGTCCTCATGTCGGCAGATACGCCCACAGCTTCTAACCCCAGTGAACTACAGGTGTATAGTGCTCTTGGCAAATGAAATTTCTGGGTAACGAGGATCACCTTTGAGAGTTGGAAAATCTCTTTAGCCCTGTAGCAAGTATCATACGTTCTTCTTCCCGCATAATCCAGAATAATCGCTTCCTCTGGTATATCAATCTGTAAAGCGTACTCTTTCATTGCTCCGGGTTCATTGTAATTTAGAAATCGGTTATCCCCACTCAGGAGCAATATTTCAACTTTCCCTGCTTTGAATAACGCTGCTGCTGTGGCTACTCGATCCTTAAGTACAGTTGTGGCCCTTCCGTCTGCAGTTAAGCCAGCACCGAACACAATTGCCGCCTTAATTTGGGGAACTGATTTATCTGTGTAGATCCTGTTAGATGCATAGCGGAGCATAACAAGGCTGGGCGCTCCGATCAGGAGAATTATGGCCAGTAATATGAAATGAATCATTTTTTTTATTTTCTTAAACACGAGCGCATTGTACCATGACTGATGGGGAATACGGTAGGAAGCCCTAATTAGGAAAGGTTTTGGTAATTGATTGAAGTAATGAGTCGTTTAATGGTGACTCAAGATGTAATTAGATAAGCACCTTAATCCTGGTAGTTTCGGATAGTTTCCTGGTAAACCAGGGTAATTGGTATTCCCTTTTCGATTGCCAATTTTCGGCAATCTTCATATTCCGGTGAGATTTTTTTGAGATCGGGACTGATTTCAGCGATTTTTACCCGGACTTTTCCATAGGGAGTTTCAATTTCCCGAAGGGTTCGAGGTAGGGCATACCGTTCAATAAAATATTGTTTTATACCCAAGGTTGT
>JAZFRV010000186.1:0-3666 GCA_036445875.1 Anaerolineales bacterium | reverse complement strand
ATAGGATCGAAATATTAAGCCCGACCGAAATCACTAACCTTAGAAAAGGCACCTATCAGCTGTTAGCGGATGTGGGCGTGTATTACCCGACTAAGACGGCGTTAACAATATTTACCGATCATGGAGCTGAAGTTGATTGGGATTCTAAGATAGTACGTGTTCCCCCGGAATTGGTAGATAAAGCGATGGCAACCGCGCCGCGAAATATTGTTCTGGGTGGACGTGAACCACGTTTTGATCTTACTCTCGATGGCAGTTCTTCATATCTGACAACGGATGGCTGTGGTGTGCATGTGATCGATTTACATACACGCGAAAAACGTGCTTCTGGAAAAGCGGACGTGGCAATGATGGCGCGAGTCAGCGATGCCATTCCTTTGGTAAGTTTTTTCTGGCCGATGGTCAGCGCTCAGGACTATGGTAAAGCTGCCCCTTTACATGAATGCCATGCAGGACTGACTAATACTTTAAAACATGTTCGGGGTGGTACCACGGTTCATCCTGATCTAGCTCCAGCTATCGTTGACATGGCAACTGTTGTTGCAGGCAGTGAAAAAGAAAGACGTTTAAGACCTCCTGTCTGCGCTAATATCTGCACGATTGCTCCCATGGCACAGGATGCCCACGGGATAGAAACAGCCTTGGTATATGCCGAAGCTGGTATCCCAATCAGTTTTATGGCTATGCCCACCATGGGATCAACTGCCCCTGCGTCTGTACTGGGGGCGATCGTGCAGGGAGATGCCGAAGTTGTCAGCGCAATGGTATTAATGCAATTAGCCCATCCGGGTGCGCCAGTGTTCCATTCGATCATCACTTCATTAATGAATCCCCGCACTGGTGGATATATTGGAGATATGCCGTTGCCGGTAAATTTCCTGGCTGTTCAAATGGCTCATGCCTGGGATGTGCCCAGCCTTGGTGGTGGTTCATTCAGCAGCGATGCAGCGGATGTTGGCTGGCAATCTGCCTTTGAATCGGGATTTGGAGGTGCACAGATACCTCTTGCCGGGGGAGATTTATGTGGATATATGGGATTGATGAATTCATCCATGATCATCTATCCAGAGCAAATCATGCTCGATGCAGAGATAGCCATGAATGTCTACGAAACCTATAAGGCTTTTGAGTTTAAGGACCTGGATATTAGTCTGGATGTGATTAAGAAAGTTGGTCCCCAGGGGCATTATCTGCGCGAGAAGCATACCCGCACTCATATGCGTGATTTTCATTATTCACCCTTCTTCCATCAGCAGGATCAGGAAGGCAATCCGAGGGAGCCGCGGGAGATCGCCCTGGAGAAATTTAAGGAACTGGAGAAAAATCACCACCCTGAACCGCTGTCTGAGAGTTCTTTAAAAGAATTGGATCAAATATTGGCAGCCGCGGATAAGACAGCGTTAAAATTTGGGAGCTAAGATGACAGAGACCAAACCGACAAAAAAGAAAAAAAGCCTTCCCAAGAAAGCGAAAGTTGTGATCATTGGAGGTGGTGTGATCGGCTGCAGCACTGCCTATCACCTGGCCAAACTGGGTTGGAAGGATATTGTCCTTTATGAACGGGCGCAACTTACTTCCGGAACAACCTGGCATGCCGCTGGTTTGATCGAGGCGAATGGATTCTTTAGCGCTACAGATTTGGATATGGCCCAGTATACCCTTGATCTTTACAGAAAGCTTGAAGAGGAAACCGGCATGGCAACTGGCCTCAAAGGGGTGGGCATGATTACATTGGCTACAACTCCCGACAGTTTGGAAGAGCGTCGGAGAGTAGCAGCGTTTAACCGCAAATTTGGTGTGGATGTTGAAGAGTTAACCCCGCAGCAGGTAAAAGAGAAATGGCCTCTGGCAGAGATTGGTGATGTGCTGGCCGGGTTTTACGCACCCGGGGATGGACGGATCAATCCTGTTGATGTGACCATGGCACTTGCCAAAGGTGCCAGGAATGGGGGTGTCAAGATATTTGAAAATACACCAGTGACGGGGTTTTCGAAAGATGGGAACCGGATTACAGGAGTGATCACCGATCAAGGTGAAATCGCAGTCGAATGTGTTGTTAATTGTGCTGGTATGTGGGCCAGGGCGGTGGGAGAGCTGGCGGGAGTTAATGTTCCCCTGCAGCCCACCGAGCATTATTACCTGATCACGGAATCAATCGAGGGAGTGGACTCAAATTTGCCCGTTCTGGTCGATCTAGAAAAGTATGCTTATTATCGAGAGGAAGTTGGCGGGATCTTATTTGGAATATTTGAACCTGTTTCAGCTCCCTGGGCTTTAGATGGGGTACCAGATAATTTTACATTTGGTGAGATCAATCCTGATTGGGATAGGATGATGCCTTATGTAGAAGACGCCATGAAACGCATCCCGGCTTTGGAGAACGCGGGAATCCATAAGTTCTTTTGTGGACCAGAGAGTTTTACTCCCGATTTGGGACCCATGATGGGCTTGGCGCCGGAATTGGATAACTTTTATGTTGCGGCTGGATTTAACTCTCTTGGTATTCTTCTGGGTGGGGGAGCAGGAAAAGTGATGGCGCAGTGGATCGTGGATGGTGTCCCTGATGTCGATATTACCGAACTGGATATTGCCCGGATGCTGCCCTTTCAAAATAATCCCGCCTACTTAAAAGATCGTGTCGTGGAAGTGCTTGGGTATATGTTTGAAGATGGATATCCCAATAAACAATTCCAGACCGCCCGCAATGCTCGCAAATCCGCTTTCCATGAGCGATTAGCTGACGCCGGGGCATATTTTGGCGCTTACGCAGGCTGGGAATATCCGGACTGGTTTGCACCAAAAGGTGTGGAACCAAAAGTTGAGTACTCCTGGGGCAGGCAGAATTGGTTTGAGTATGCAGCTGAGGAACATCGAGCGACCCGAGAGAATGTATCCTTACTTGATTATTCTGTGATGGGGAAAATTCTTGTTCAGGGACATGACGCTGAAAAATACCTCAACCTGATTTGTGCCAATAACGTGGCGGTCCCTGTAGGTCGTTGTGTGTACACCCAATGGTTAAATGAAACCGGAACTATTGAAGCAGATTTAACTGTTACCAGGATGGCAGAAGATCAATTTTTGATCCTAACTGGAGATGGAACTACTACGGCTGTACAGGCCTGGTTAAGGCGCCATATCCCCGCTGAAGCTCATGTTTTTGTGACCAATATTACCTCCGCATACAGTGTTCTGAATCTGCAGGGACCAAAATCTCGTGACCTGTTGAGCCAGTTGACACATACTGACATGTCTAATGAAGCCTTCCCGTTCCTGACCATGCCGGAGATCGACATCGGTTATTCCCCTGTAAAAGCCATTCGCGTGACTTATGTAGGTGAACTGGGCTGGGAGCTGTATATTCCCACTGAATTCTCCCTGCACGTTTTTGACAGAGTTGTAGAGGCTGGTGTCGACTTCGGATTGAAACATATCGGTCTGCAAGCGCTGGAATCACTGCGCCTAGAAAAAGCCTATCGTGACTATGGTAGTGATATAGACAATACCGATACACCTCTGGAAGTAGGATTGGGATATTTTGTGAAAATTGATAAACCAGGCGGATTTATAGGTCGGGATGCTCTCTTGAAACTAAAAGAAAAAGGTTACTCCTATCTGATGCCCCAGTTCCTGCTAAAAGATCCAGAACCGATGATGTATTATGGG
>JAZFRV010000185.1:0-2028 GCA_036445875.1 Anaerolineales bacterium | reverse complement strand
TCTCAGGATCCAGTCATGGATTGAATTTATACGCTTTAATCAGACGCCAAGGCAGGATTCGCTCCATTAATCAGACCCCAGGAATCTGGAGGCCAATAAACCAGCAAAGCTTCCCCGATCACGTTGTTCATCGGAACCAATCCCCAGGTATGGGAATCGGATGAATTATTGCGATTATCTCCTAGAACAAATAGCGTGCCTTCTGCGACGACCCAATCCCCTTCATATTGCGGTGCCATATTAAGATACGGCTCTGAGAGCATGGTTCCATCAACAAAAACAATTCCATCTTCAATCAGGATATGCTCCCCGGGTAAGCCGATCACGCGCTTGATATATTCCTGGGTGATATTCCGCGGAAAATCAAAAACAACCACATCTCCTCGATTTGGTTCACCAATCCGGTAATTGATTTTACTGACAATCACAAATTCACCATGATGAAGGTTGGGCTCCATGCTTGAGCCGTCAATCTTTATTCTGGCTGAGACTGCGTTTATCAGGAAGAACAATACAACGGAAAGCAATAAGGTTTCCAGTATGTCAACCAGAATACCCAACAGGTTGGGTTTTTCGGGAATATTTTCTTCGCTCTCACTGTAGAGAGGTTCTAATTCTGTACTCATAATCGATACATCACTTTTGAATGTGTCCCAGATTATATAATCCCTGCTCCAGAAGGGCAAGGGAATGGATTATTCAATACTTGATCTGTTTTTCTGTAAGATAAGTCAATTTATCTAATTCAAAGATAAAAAATGGAATTCCTAACTGGCCCGAAGAATAATTCTTATTGGTGTACCCAAAAAAGGCGTATGCTCTCGAATCTGGTTTTCAATATAACGCAGGTACGTAAAATGGGTCAGTTTTGGATTATTTACATGGAGCAAGAAAGTGGGAGGATCATTTCGCACCTGTGACCCATAATAAATTTTAAAGTGTCTACCTGCTTTTGAGGGTGGTGGATGTTTATCCTGCGCCTGCTGCACTATCCGGTTAACTTGAGATGTTGGCAGCCTGACTAACCTTTGTTCATGAACCTGCAAAGCCAATGGTAAAGCTTTATCAACCCGTTTGCCCGATAAAGCAGAAGTAAACAAGATCGGCACATAACCCATAAAATTCAATTCGTAGCGGACATACTCGGTAAATTCAGCCATGGTGTGGGTGTCTTTTTCAATTAGATCCCATTTGTTGATAATCACAACCACACTTTTCCATTCATCTAGAATGTATCCTGCGATATGCGTATCTTGAGATTTAATCCCTTCGTAGGCATCTACTACCAACATCGCCACATCAGATCTTTCGATAGCCTTCATTGCCCTTAATACGCTGAATTTTTCCACGCCGGGATCAATACTCCCGCGTTTACGAATTCCTGCGGTATCAATAATTGTGATTGGTACATCGTTATAAATCAACCGGGTATCAATCGAATCCCGAGTAGTTCCGGGTATTGCACTCACGATCACACGATCTTCACCAATGATCTTGTTCAGCATACTTGATTTTCCAACATTGGGTTTCCCAACGATGGCGATCTTTACAGATGTATCCTCTTCTTCTTCCCCGCCTTTCGGCAGCAGTTGAACGAGCTCATCCAACATATCTCCCGTTCCGGATCCATGAATAGCGGAGACAATATGCATTGATTTAAAACCTAGTTCATAGAATTGAACCGCGTTTTGGCGGATCTGATCACTTTCGCACTTGTTGACTACCAGCAGGATAGGAGGAAATAGTTTTCCTTCTTGTGTGCTTTGGGATTTTCGCAGGGAGTTGGTTATTTCCCGATCCGCGGGAGTAACCCCGGATTTTCCATCCACTACAAACAGGATGGCATCTGCTTCCTGAATCGCCACTTCTGCCTGAGCCCGGATCTGTTCAATAAATTGGTAAGACCCTATCGATAACGGTTCCTGGCCCTTTCCAGGACCCACCTGGGTTGGATCCAATCCTCCAGTATCAATAATGTCAAAGACTGTTCCGGTCCACTCAACTTCCGTCATTAATCGATCCCTGGTG
>JAZFRV010000184.1:0-5240 GCA_036445875.1 Anaerolineales bacterium | reverse complement strand
ACTTCTTTGCTTAAACTGTAATCAAAACCACGGCGGGATAGATAACCATACATTTTCTTTTGAAAATTAGATTTATCAAGAGTTTTTAACTTGTCTACTTTTTTCCGGGCGAATTTATAGGCCAGTTCGGTTTCATCCAGATCATTAAGTGTTTCTTCAATGATCTGGTTGGGGATTCCTTTCCGGTACAACTCTGAAGAAAGAGCTCTTTTCCCGCGGGGATGAAATCTGTTCCGGTTATCAATCCACTGTTGTGCAAAATCCCGGTCATTAACCAGTGATCTTTCCCGCAGTCTGTTCAGGACTGGATCAATGATATTTTCCGGTAGTTGATGTTTTTGGAGATTCAGGCGGATTTCTTGTTCAGAACGTATACGAAAACTGAGGAAGTGCAGCGCCCGCTGAAAAGCCTGCTCTACCTGATCTTCGGTTTGCAGAGCATTAATTTTTTGTTGGCTGAGTTGATTTCCCTCTTCCAGCCAGGGAGCTGCTGTCCGGGAAACGCCGAATGCAAATTCACCATTAAGATAAACATTCAATCGCTGCGGGTTCTTTTTCTGAGGTTCCAGCTTGGTTACAGTTAACATAAAACAGCCGTGATAGCGCCTTGATCGGCCACGGCTGTAAAAATATACTGCATGATCCCATACACTAAAATGTGGTACGCTAGGACGTCAGGTGTGATTGGGTATGGTTGTCCTGCTACCTAGCGCTGGTCTTTTTCCACTTGGTATCCGTTCTATATGCCAATGTGAGTACTGCTTCAATACCACTTTGTGATGGTAGATCGTTTTATTTGTACCGCGGCCGCTGATTATTTTCTTTGGCGACCTAATTATTGAGGGGCTGGAGGGTTCAATCATCCTCCGGTTTAACAAAACCCCAATGTTTGTTCTGATTAACTCATCAGAATCTGATTTATAACTAAGTTTTGGTTCAATTCTTGGGGAAGATTGTACCTTCCCTGAACTTATCTCTATTATACACGATAATTTATACTAGACTAAGGAATTGCTTGAATATCCCTTTTTACTCTAAAGTTTAGCTGCTGTTCTTCGAGATTAATTCTGGGTTTCCCATCTGATTCTCAGTATTTTATTAACATTTCCCCCATTAGGGTTTGATCCATAGTTAATTGGATTGCCCCGATCTGTCGGGATGGTAGGATATAGGGGCAGGAGGAGTATTATGAGAATTTGTTTTGTATGTCAGGGCAATATTATTCGCAGTCCCCTGGCGGAAAATATTTTTCTACAACTTGCAGAGAAGAAAGGGGTTGAAGATAAATATGAGGTAGATTCCGCCGGAACGATTGCCTACCATGCAGGTGAAAGACCGGACCACCGGATGCGTGAGGTTGCTGCAGAAAGGGGCCTGGTGTATTCAGGCAGAGCCAGGCAATTTACCAGGGATGATTTTGACCAGTTTGACCTGATCATTGCCATGGATAAAGAAAATAAGCATTCCCTGCTGAGCTGGGCTGTTTCATCAGAACAGGAAGATAAAATCCGCTTAATGAGGGAATTTGATCCCGAGGCAGGAGCAAACCTGGACGTTCCTGATCCATACTATGGAGGTCCGGGTGGATTTATTAGCACTTTTGATATTGTAAAAAGAGCCTGCGAAGGATTGGTGAAGGATCTGGAAAGTGAGCTTTTACCCTGAGATCAGATCCTGGCTCCGGGATAAAACTCAGAAAAGTATTACCAGATTGAAGGTATGTGCAGCCTCAAATAAAAAAAATGGTAAAATAGAACTTTTGGAGGCATGCCTCCAAAAAAGAAATCATGTTATTGATAGAGTAGCAGGAGGTTTATGATGACAGACCAGAAATGGGTCTACACATTTCAGGGAATAAAGGAAGCAGAAAAGCATGTTGGTGGAGTGTGGGATGATGTTCGCTCTTTACTGGGTGGAAAAGGGGCTAACCTGGCGGAGATGACCAGGATCGGAATCCCGGTTCCTCCCGGATTTACAGTGACAACGGAAGCCTGTAATGCATATATTGACGGGGGAGAAAAATTCCCTGAAGGGATGTGGGACCAGGAATTGGCAGCGATGAAAGCTACCGAAGACCTCACGGGAAAAAAATTCGGTGATGTAAAAAATCCCTTGCTTGTATCCTGTCGTTCGGGAGCCGTGAAATCCATGCCTGGTATGATGGATACGGTATTGAATATCGGTTTAAACGATGAAACTGCCAAGGGCATGGTAGCCCTGACCGGTGATGAAAGATTCGTATATGACGCATACCGGCGTTTAGTGCAGATGTTTGGGTCAGTCGTGCTTGATATTGATGATGAGAAATTTGAAGATGTCCTGAATGAATACAAAAAGAAAAAGGGTGTGGCTTTAGACACCGATCTAAAGGCGGATGATTGGAAAAAACTCACCGCCGAGTTCCAGAAGATTATTAAAAAAGAAAAGGGATTTGATTTCCCCCAGGATCCTGCCGAGCAGCTGCGTTTGGCTACCGAAGCAGTATTTGTCTCCTGGAATGGAAAAAGGGCAGTGGATTACCGAAACGCTGCTGGAATTCCCCACGATCTGGGGACCGCGGTTAACGTAATGACCATGGTTTTCGGCAATATGGAAGAAGCTTCCGGAACAGGTGTTGCCTTTACACGGAATCCCTCCACGGGAGAGAACAAACTCTGGGGAGAATATTTGCTTAACGCCCAGGGTGAAGACGTGGTTGCCGGAATCCGCAATGCTGATGACATCGATAAACTCAACGCTGATATGCCTGATGTGTACAAGGAATTCCAGGACATCACCATCAAACTCGAAAAGCATTACCGGGAAATGCAGGACGTAGAGTTCACTATTGAACGGGGAAAGTTATGGATGCTTCAAACCCGCGACGGAAAACGAACGGCTAAAGCAGCCGTCCAGATTGCAGTAGATATGGTCAATGAAGGTCTTATCTCCAAAGAAGAGGCAATTCATAAGGTTGCTCCAGACCAGGTTGATACCTTGCTTCACCCCCAATTTGATAACTCCGCAAAAGAAAAAGCTGAAAAAGAAGGAAAGATGATTGCCACCGGTGTCAATGCCTCTCCTGGTGCAGCTGTAGGCCGGGTATATTTTGATGCAGATACCGCGGAAGAAAAATCCAAAGAGGATGGACAGGATGTAATTATGGTCCGGCCTTTCACAAAACCGGATGACGTTCACGGTATGTTGGCTTCCAAAGGCATTCTCACCAGTGAAGGCGGCGCGACTTCCCATGCGGCAGTAGTAGCCCGTCAATTTGGTGTTCCTTGTGTTGTTGGCGCTTCTGATATCCAAATAAATATGGAAAAACGGGAGTTGTTAGCGAGTGGAGTCACTGTCAAAGAAGGGGATTACCTTTCTGTTGATGGTACCAGTGGTGAAGTATTTTTAGGCGAGATTTCCTCGGTTGCTCCTTCCCTTGAGGAACAGACAGAATTGATGGAACTTCTGGAATGGGCTGACGAGATTTCTGCTACCAATGATATCCGAACTGCACCAAAGGGTTGGCCGACCCGTGGTTTGATGGTCTGGGCCAATGCGGATTATCCTGAAGATGCCCGCCGGGCAAGATCCTATGGCGCGCAGGGCATCGGTCTTTGCCGAACAGAGCACATGTTCTTTGAACCGGAAAGACTTCCCGTTGTCCAGGATATGATATTGTCTGACAATGTTGAAAAACGACAGGCGGCCCTTGATAAGTTACTGCCTTACCAGCGGAGTGATTTTGACGGCTTGTTTGAAGCCATGACTGGTTTGCCAGTAATTATTCGCTTGATCGATCCCCCTTTGCATGAGTTTATGCCGGACGAGCATGAACTGCTCGAAGAAGTCATCGCCAACCGGATTCAAGAAAAAGTAGACCAGGAAAAAGAAGATCTTCTGGTTAACATTCAAGGTTTGCATGAAAGCAATCCCATGATGGGGCTGCGAGGTGTCCGATTGAGTGTGATGATGCCAGAAATCGTCACCATGCAGGTTCGGGCTATCTTTGAAGCGGCTGCCGATGTAAAACTGCGGGGTTTTGAACCTCATCCTGAGGTCATGATTCCGCTGACCGGTCATATCAATGAGCTGCATTTCATCCAGCCTAAACTGGAAGAAATTGCTGCAAAAGTCATGGAAGAGAAAGGGGTTGAATTTGAGTACAAATTCGGCACCATGATCGAAATTCCCAGGGCTGGGTTAACTGCAGATGAGATTGCTGAAACTGCAGAATTCTTCTCCTTTGGGACCAATGACCTGACCCAGTTTACCTTTGGATATAGTAGAGATGATGCTGAGAGGAATTTCCTGGTGAAATACGTTGAAGATGGTATTCTCCCTAAGAATCCTTTCCAAACCATCGATATTAATGGTGTGGGTCAATTGATGGACCTGACCGTGAAAAAAGGCCGTGGAACCCGAACCGATTTAGAAGTTGGGATCTGTGGTGAGCACGGCGGTGATCCGGAATCCATTGATTGGTGCTACCGGATTGGGTTAAATTATGTCAGCTGTTCACCCTTTCGTGTACCAGTCGCGCGGCTGGCCGCAGCCCAATCTGCCCTGAACCACCGCAAATAAGGATCGATTACAGAAATTGAAAAAGAGCAAAGGGAATGTACATTCCCTTTGCTCTTTTATTTATGGTTATAAAAGCGACCGGGGATTTCTCAAGGCATGGTCTCTCGAAATGTAGAGATAATTCCCAAAATCATGTTATTATTCAATAAACTTGACGAAATTATTCATTCTAATGGCTAGTTCAATAAGGAGAGAGGAAATGGATTTTGGAAAGGCTTTTTCTTTTGTATTTGAAGATGAAGATTGGCTAAAGAAAATTGCCGTAGGTGGCTTGTTTTCTTTGATTCCGGTCATTGGTATCTTCGTAGTACTTGGGTGGGGCGTGGAAATCACAAAACGAGTGATAAATGGCGATCCAGAAGTCCTTCCTGATTGGAGTGATTTCGGAGGTTATCTCACGCGAGGATTCATGGTTTTTTTGGTGGCGTTTATATATTTACTGCCGGTAATTCTACTCCAGGTCTGCTCGAGTCTTCCCTACCTGTATGAAGCTGCTGATGAAACCTTGTTAACTATTTTTACAATCGTGACAGTATGTTTCGGCTGTCTCACAACCATTTACAGTATCGGAGCTTATCTGTTACTACCCGCGGCAATAGCCCGGTATGCAGCCACAGGTGAAGTTAGCGCTGCTTTTAAATTGGGTGAGGTTTTTAAAATGGTTAAGAATAATATCGGTA
>JAZFRV010000183.1:0-3370 GCA_036445875.1 Anaerolineales bacterium | reverse complement strand
GAGGTAAGAATTTCCGGGAGCTTTTCTTATTGGTATTCTTTCCATTCCGGTCAACTAATATATTGGTGTAGTATCTTCGTTTTCATGAATTTCTGCGGCTGAAAGCACAAAGCCATGGTACGATATTGATAAACAAATATTGAAATCACTTCTTCCGCTTGGTCTTGTTATCATAAGAATCGGCTTCTCTCATTAGTAGATAATCTACCAAAAAAAACTGTCTCAAATTAGGCTTCATAAAACTTCATTTTGCGTGATAAGGGAAAAATTAGAGGAGGTTACTGAGAAGATTCGCGCAGAGGGATTAGAGGTGGAGACCATCATCGGACGAGGTCAACCTGCCCAACTAATTCATGAGAAAGCTCAAAAGGGATCGTGCAATTTGATAAAAATCGGAACTCATGGTGAAACTGGCAATCCCTGATGGCGTTCTGGTAAAGTTGCAAAAAAAATTATCAGGACACAATCAACCATACCGGTTTTAGTAATAACAACACAATTCCAAAAATGAACTGGATAGGTGGTAATGGCTAATTCCATCATAAATCTCTCAGCACCTCTGATCTCAGGAGCGACCCCGGAAACGATGGGTAGCATTGCTGTCTTGATTTCAACGGGGATCTTCATCCTCGTTTTTCTGTTAATTTCATTTCATCTACTGCATGAGACCACCGCAGCATTATTAGGTGCAGTGTCTGTTTTGTTGGTCTCCTATATTGGGGGACACTATAATCCGGATTTGAGAATACTCACCTTTGAAGATGCCATGATGATGGTAGATTGGAACGTCATCTTTCTCATCATGGGAATGATGATATTGATGTCCATTCTGGACGAGACCAATGTTTTTAAATGGCTTGCTTTTCGTCTTTACACTGTGGCGAAAGGGAATGCCTGGGCTATCGCGGTGTCACTGATTTTACTGACCGGAATCACTTCCGCATTTCTGAACGATGTCACCGCCATCCTGATGCTGGTCCCTCTGTCCATCCAGATGGCCTCCGCAATCGGACTGAATCCAATGGTTATTGTAATCCCAGAGGTATTGGCTTCCAATATCGGTGGTGCGGCCACTCTGATCGGTGATCCACCCAGCACAATAGTGGGATCCCATATTGGGATAGGTTTCGGCGATTACCTGGTCAATATGGCCCCGGTTGCGATAATCTGTCTGATAGCACTTCTTGTGGTTAATTGGTTTCAATACCGCAAGGATTACGGCGATGCGAAACGCAAAGTTTCCAAGACACTTACAGATCAAATGGCTTCCGATGCCCAGATCAGTGATTATGTAACTCTTCGGAAGGCACTGGCGGTTTTCCTATTGACGTTTGTCGGGTTTTTCGTCGCCGATATGTTTGGTCAAATGCCTGTGGGTGTGGTAGCCCTCAGTGGCGCAACCCTTTTGATCGTCTGGGTAAAACCTGATATGCACCACATGCTCCGGGAAGTGAATTGGACCACCCTACTATTCTTCATCGGCTTATTTATCGTGGTCGGCGGGATGGAAGCCACTGGAGCTATAGAATGGTTAGCTTCTCAGGTCATCCTTCTCGCGGGTGATAGCCTTGATAGAGCAGCGGTGCTAATCACCTGGGTGGCTGGGATAGCCTCTGGGATTGTGGCGAATATCCCTTTCACTATAGCTGCACTCCCTGTAGCTGATTACCTAACCGCAAATATTCCTGGTGGAACCGAAAGTCGGATCATCTATTGGGCTTTAATCTTGGGTGCCGATTTTGGGGGGAATGCTACCTACCTAGGTTCTGCTCCCAATATTGTAGCAGTCGGGCTGCTTGCCCAGGCAGGAATTCGGTTATCGTTTTCCCGCTTTGTCCGAGATGGTATCCCGGCAACAGTGCTCACATTGATCATCGCCACAATATATTTGCTTTTACGGTATTAAATGGATGGAGGTGTATGGATGGGGTTAATTTTATGTGCTACCCGAGGTGGGGAAGCCAGTTATCGCACCCAGCAAGCCGCAATTGCTTTGGCAAAAGAAAACGGTGATGAGATCGTTTTTCTCTATATCATTGATCTCAACTTCCTTGATAAAACCGCGGCACCAATCGTTGTTAACATCGAAAACGAGTTGGACCAAATGGGGCAGTTTTTCCTGCTGATGGCCAAAGAAAGAGCCTCAGAGCAAGGAGTGGAAGTCCGTACAATTACCCGCAGAGGCAAGGTGCAGGAGGAAATTATTAAAGCAGTCCTTGATGAGGGCGCCACACGGGTTGTGCTTGGTCACCCTGCGGGCAAACAGAGTGCATTTCAGACCTCAAGTCTAGAGACCTTTGCGGCTGAGATCGAGCGTGTGACGGAAGCTATAACAATTATTGTTTAGCTGGTCAAAGATATTCACTCTCAAGTACCAACACATATCCCCAATCAATTATTCCACTTGTCCTGAGACCAGGTTGGTGTTCCAACTGATTTTGGAGTAACCAGATGGCAGGTACCCCAACAGTAATAGAGGTGAGCAAGACCACAACAATAAAGCTTGTGAACTTAAGAACTGGCAGACTTCAAAAGTCGAACAATGATCTCATCGCGTAATTGATGTAAAACAGAATCGGAGTTAGCGGGTTGTTTGGCCATAAGAGAAAAGATAGACAATGGTACAGGTAACAGATCCGTTTTTATCGTGACTCGAGTTCTATATCAGGATTGTATTGTTTGCTCTCCCAGCTAGCAATACATCAAGGGGACAAAGAAGAAACTTAATAATACCTTCACTGAATAAGCAAAAAGGACCGGATCCCCTAAAGGGATTCGGTCCTTTTAATTCTTATCTTTAAAAAGAAAATGTTCTTGGCAATGACCAACTCTCCCAGAGGGCCTCCCCTCAAGTACCATCGGCGCTGGCAAGCTTAACTGCTGGGTTCGGGATGGGACCAGGTGTACCCTTGCCGCTACAACCACCAAGAACAAAATTCATATGTTAAAACCTTACTTTAATTGAATAGGAATTGATTGAATAAATATCGAGTTCTCCGCACCACTGTATAAGCCCTCGACCATTAGTACGGCTTAGCTGAACACATTGCTGTGCTTACACATGCCGCCTATCAAGCAAGTAGTCTTCTTGCGGTCTTACTCCCTTAACGGGATGAGGAATCTAATCTTGAGGCAAGTTTCCCGCTTAGATGCTTTCAGCGGTTATCTTTGCCAGACGTAGCTACCCAGCTATGCTCCTGGCGGAACAACTGGCACACCAGAGGTCTGTCCACTCCGGTCCTCTCGTACTAGGAGCAGCTCCTCTCAAATTCCTTACGCCCACAGCGGATAGAGACCGACCTGTCTCACGACGGTCTGAACCCAGCTCGCGTACCGCTTTAATGGGCGAACAGCCCAACCCTTGGGACCT
>JAZFRV010000182.1:0-2397 GCA_036445875.1 Anaerolineales bacterium | reverse complement strand
CTGATTGCCCCCGAAGAAACTGGTTCGTACATGGGTTTTTGGAAGATTCGCAATGTCAAGGGGGATGGTTTTGGCGTGGGTTCTTTAACAAAAGCGTTTTGGGTCCAAATCAACGTTGTGGAAGGGGTTGGCACGATGTTTGATTTTAATAGCCGTGCCGGCGAAGCTGCCTGGGGCGGTGGATACATCCCGGTGGATTTTATTTCCCCGGGAGAAGAGATCCTGAGTTTTGATTCTCAAGGAACTTCTATCGAACCATTTGTCTCTCTGAAAAATGAACAAGTTCTGGAAGGGGGGAGAGTATCTGAGATCTTACTGGCAGTGTTTCCTCCTCCGGGGCAGGGTAATTATATAATAGGGCGATTTCCAGATTATAAAGTGAATGCGGGAGATTTATTATTTGGCCGGGTTGGTTTGATTACAAATCCGAATGGAACCTGCGGCAATGGTGATGTTGATTTCAGGATCAACCTTATGGTTGATAGTGACCTCACCACGTTGATCCTTCTCGGGGAATGGCATGAAATCTGTGAGGGACAATTGAGAACTTTTGAAATTGACCTGGATGGTTATAAGGGAGAAACCGCACAGATATTCTTGACAATAATTGCCAACACTGATTCAGAAGAAAACTTCGCGGTTTGGGATTCTCTCACGATTCACCGCTGATTTTCGGCTAAAATCGGGCAGAATCGTCATGTCCTTGAAAATAAGGTAGAATTAAATTACGCAATTTAGGGATGATAAGATCTGAGCTCAAGGACCAAGAAATATCCTTGATGGTAAAATAAAGGCTCACTTCAGTAAGGAAAAATTGGCATGAGCGAAAAAGAATCAACCAAAGAGATCATTAATTCTTACCGGAAACGGCAGGATCAGTCCTGGCAGAATATTCTGCTGTTTGTCGGTACGGTGTTGTTAATCATTCTTGGCTCAGCGTTTTTAATATTTTGGCTGACTGGAACTCGAGTGGATATCGGAGCTATCTTTGCTTCAAAAACACCAACACCGACTTTAACTTTCACACCCAGTCCAGTGCCGCCAACAGCGACGATTACATTGACGCCTACTGAATCAGTTCCTGTAGATACCCCTTTACCCAGTCCATTGCCCACCCGATCAGGCGCGGTTATTTACATTGCCGAAGAAAATGATACTTTCGCGTCCATTGCTGAGCGATTTGATTTTGATATTTTCACTCTGCTGGTATATAACGCCGAGGAAGACCGACTGAATATTGACCTTTCTAATCCGATCTTGTTTGTGGGGGACGAGGTCCTCGTTCCTGCGCCTGGCGCTACTGTACCGACCCCGACGCCCATTCCGTTTGATGTCCTGCCCGGTTTCCGGGTGGAGTACATGGTCCGGCCGGGAGATTCAGTGGGTTCGATTGCCTATGATCTGCGCAGCACGGTTGATGATATTCTGACTTATAACGAAGATCTGGAAGACCCCAACGCGATATTTCCGGGACAGCTTCTGATTGTCCGGGTGAATCTGGTGACGCCGGCACCTACCGATGAGGAGCAAACTTCACCTGCTAATACACCGGGATCTATCTCGACCCTAACTCCTCAACCCTGATCTAAACTTGATTGACTAAAAAGCCGGACTCAAAGTCCGGCTTTTTTTATTTAGGAGCGCTTGACAGTTAGACCGCTGGCTGTGTATAATGATCCAAAATGATAATGATAATTATTATCAATAAGGAAAGGAAGTATGAAACACTCTTCGAAAGAACTTGTTCTCAGCTCCTGGCAAGACTCACTTCACCGGAATGGTTTCCGGGTCACACGACCCCGCCAGCAAGTGATGGAAATCATCGCTTCCAGCACAACCGCCCTCACCCCGCAGGCGATTTACCAAAAATCTCTTGAATGGGATCAATCCCCGGGGATAGCCAGTGTTTATCGGACCCTGGAGATGTTGGAGGATTTGGGTTTAATCCAACAAATTCACCAGCCCGGTGGATGCCATGGCATCTGGCCAGTAGTGGAGGGTCACAACCATTTCCTGATCTGCAGGGACTGTGGACAGATGAAGGTTATTGAGGGTGATGAGGATATTACTGGCTATATTGATAATATTGAGAAACAAACTGGCTACCGGGTTGACGACCACTGGCTGCAGTTCTTTGGCACCTGCCGGGGCTGCCTGGATTGAAATTTGAATAAGAGATGAAAATCAAAACAAAGATTAATGTTGAGTTGTTAATATTTTTTCTGTCGTCATTGAGTGTGACTTTAATGGGTTGTACTATAAACTCGTCCTCACCTCCTCCGGATGTGGATAAAATACTCCAGGTAGTTGCTACAACCACTTTCGTGGGAGATGTCGTGGGTATTATTGGCGGAGAAGCTATTGATTTAACAGTGCTCTTAGAACCGGGACAGAATC
>JAZFRV010000181.1:0-6551 GCA_036445875.1 Anaerolineales bacterium | reverse complement strand
AGGATACACCAAACTTCATCGCTAACCGATTGGGTTTTGGAAGCGGCTCTTTCTCGCTTGATTACATCCTTAAGAATGAATATACCGTCAAAGAAGTTGACAGCATCACCGGCCCATTAATTGGACGTCCAAAGTCAGCCACCTTTCGGCTGCTGGACCTGGTTGGAATTGATGTTTGGGATCATGTAGGAGCTAATCTGACTCAAACTTTGCCTGTAGATGAGCAGTCAATGCCCTATTTATCATCGGAGCCCGCTAATCAGCTCATCCAAGATATGGTTGAAAAAGGTCGCTTGGGGAACAAAACCAAACAAGGCTTTTACAAACAAGTCAGCGTTGATGGGAAAAAAGAATTCTGGCCGCTTAATTTGTCCAGCAGGGAATATGAAGCAGCAGAGGGAATTCGATATGACTCCGTAAAAGCTGCCAAGGGGATCGAAGACCTGGGAGAACGCCTTGAAAAACTTCTTGCTGCAGAAGATCGGGCAGCAGAACTTGTTCGGGCAATCATCCTGCAGGGATTGTCATACGCTTCACACCGTATTCCTGAAATTGCTGATACACCCAAACCAATTGACGATGCAATGCGCTGGGGTTTCGGTCATGAGGCAGGTCCATTTGAAATTTGGGATCTTCTTAATAGGGAGGCGATTATCTCCCAGATGAAAGAGGCTGGTTTTCCCCCTGCCCCCTGGGTGGAAAAAATGGTTAAAGACGGCAAAACTGGTTTTTATGAATATGAGGGAAAACAAAAAACTGCAGTTTATAATCCCTCAAAGAAAAAATATATTCCCATCAAGTCTTCTCCACAAATCATTCACTTATCTGAACAAAAAAGTGATCAGAAAAAAATCCTGGCGCGAAATACAAGCGCCTCATTAGTGGATCTTGGAGATGGGGTTGCCTGCGTTGAGTTTCAGACAAAAATGAACGCCATTGATGAAGACACCATCAATATGATGAATCAAGCCCTTGATTATTCAATGGAAAATAATTTGAATGGAATCGTGATTGGCAGCGATGCTGATAATTTCAGCGCCGGGGCTAACTTATTTGGAGTAGTTATGGCTGCCCAGAATGAAATGTGGGATCAGCTGGATCTAATCGTCCAAAAATTACAAAATGTAAATATGCGGATGCGGTATTTCCCAAAACCAGTAGTAATTGCACCAGCAGGTCTGACATTGGGAGGGGGTGCAGAAATAACCATGCATGGCAGCAGGGTAGTAGCAGCTGCTGAGCTGTATACCGGATTAGTCGAGGTTGGCGCTGGTGTGATCCCAGCTGGAGGTGGTACCAAAGAAATGATCCGTAGAATTATTAATCCACCGATGCAGACAAAAGATGTAGTAGTATTCCCCTTCCTCCAGCGTGTATTCGAACAGGTCGGACAGGGTGAAGTTGCAAGAAGCGCCCTGGAAGCCCTGGAGATGGGAATTCTCGGTATTGCTGACCGGATCGTGATCAATCGCGACCACCTGCTCGCAGAAGCCAAACGGGAAGTTTTGCATTTGGCAGAAGCGGGATACCAACCTCCTCCTCCCGAAAAGGTATTTGCTGTTGGAAGAGATGCACTTTCTGGATTAAAGGCAGGATTGCACAATTTTAAGGAAAGCGGTTTTATCACTGAATATGAAGCAATAATCGGGAGCAAATTAATTGTTGTTATGACTGGTGGCAACCTCTCCCAAGCTGGTTGGATGGATGAACAATATTTCCTGGATCTAGAAAGAGAAGCATTCCTTAGTTTGTGTGGTGAAAAGAAAACCCGGGAAAGGATGTGGCACCTGCTTCAAAAAGGAAAGGTCCTCCGAAATTAAAGGAAAATTGCACCGGGTGGAATAGTTATTTCTCAAAATATATTCCAGCTCGATATTGGCAGGAAGGAGATTGAGAGTTATGAAACCAACACTTGACCCAAAATTTGATCCAGTAATTGTGGCTGCAGCACGAACTGCGACAGGGAAAGCAAAACGGGGAACCCTAAAAACAGTTAGACCGGAAACAATGGCAGCAGCTGTAATTAAAGATTTATTAAAAAGGGCCGACAATCTTGATCCAATGGAACTTGATGACTTAATTGTCGGCTGCGCTTTCCCGGAAGGTGAACAGGGTATGAACCTCGCGCGCCTGATTGGTTTCCGAGCGGGACTTCCAGTTGAGATCCCGGCTGAAACCATCAACCGCTTCTGTTCTTCAGGGGTTCAGAGCATAGCACATGCTGCCCAGGCCATCACTGCCGGCTATATTGAAGCCGCCATCGCCGGAGGAGTTGAGTCTATGAGTATGGTACCCATGACTGGGTATAAATTCAGTCCTGATGCAACCCTGGCAGATGAGTACCCAGAAGCATATACCAGCATGGGGATCACTGCGGAGAATGTGTCAGAACAATATCAAATCAGTCGTGAAATGCAGGATGAATTTGCTTTTTACAGTCATCAAAAGGCTGTAAAAGCTGTTGAGTCCGGTCGATTTGATCCTGAGATAGTCTCCCTGAATATAAAAATCGAAAATAAGGATGGAACAAAAGAAACCTTGTTCAATCGAGATGAAGGACCCCGTGCGGATACCAGCCTGGAAGTATTGGGAAAACTCAGACCCGCTTTTAAACAGGGTGGATCGGTTACTGCGGGGAATTCCTCCCAGATGTCCGATGGATCTGCGGGTGTGATTATCATGTCACTTGAAAAAGCAAACTCCCTTGGTTTAAAACCGCTTGCTCGTTTTGTTGGCTTTGGAGTTGCTGGCGTCGCCCCCGAAATAATGGGCATAGGACCCATAAAAGCAGTTCCCAAGGTATTAAACCTCACTGGACTTAGCCTTAAGGACATTCAGCTGATAGAGTTAAATGAAGCATTTGCAGCCCAGGGAATCGCTGTGATCCAGGAGTTAGGTTTAAATGAGGAAATAACCAACGTGAACGGTGGAGCCATTGCTTTGGGGCACCCCCTTGGCTGCACAGGCGCTAAATTATCCGTTCAATTGATCTACGAACTAAAAAGACGGGACCTGGAATATGGATTGGTTACAATGTGTATCGGCGGCGGCATGGGTGCTGCTGCAATCTTCCAGAACCTGAACTAATACTAAACGAGCCATCAAAGGAGAAAATAATGGCAGAATATACAGTAAAAGAACTTGTTTTTAATCACGAAAAAGCTTTTATTCCCGATAAGGCAGCCGGATTGGAAGCTATCGTCCAGTATCACTTAACAGGCGATGAGGGCGGCGATTATATCATCACCATTGGAGATGATAAATGCTCAGTACAAGAAGGTGTAGCGGAAGATCCGGTGATGACTATGACCGCCGACGGCCCCTACTTCCGGGATGTTTTACTCGGGAAGGAAGATGGAATGAAGGGGTTCATGGAAGGAAAACTTCAGCTCGCAGGAGATTTGAATCTAGCCATGAAACTAACAAGTTTTTTCAAGATGGGCGGCTAAAACTTTTTATTGTTCCCAATAAACAAAAAAGCACTCCAATTTAGGGAGTGCTTTTAGTTTTATTTTGGCTCTATTATTTTCCTAAACGTTAAACTCAACCGTTTCCAAATTCTGTTCCACTTCAGCATACATTTCCTGAATGATTTCCTTTACTTTCTGTACAGCCTCATCAATAGGAATTAATTGTTTCTCAGTCTCATAACGGATTTTAGCTTCAATTCCGCCTTCCTTCAACACCCGGGAGCCGACAGTTAAACGCAGTGGTATCCCAATCAAGTCCGCATCATTAAATTTTACGCCTGGACTTTCATCCCTGTCATCAAATAGAACTTCTACTCCAGCCTGAACCAGATCTTGATACAGTTTAACGGCAGCTTTTTGAACATCTTCACCTTCACCTTTCCCACCCACTAATTCAACCAGGTGGACTTCATAGGGTGCTATCGTGATTGGCATAATCAAACCATATTTGTCATTATATTCTTCCGCGACAGAAGCCAACAATCGACCACTACCGATCCCATATGAGCCCATCACGACTGGTTTTTCATCTCCATCGGCATCCTGAAAAGTTGCTCCAACAGCTTCACTGTACCAAGTACCCAATTTAAATATATTTCCGACTTCAACACCTCTGACGGCTTGCATTGCTGCGCCGCATTTTGGACAGGCATCTCCATCTCCAGCAGCAGTAATATCTGCCACAATATCTGCCGTATAATCCCGGCCATAGTTCACATTCAGAAAGTGATAACCCTCTTCATTTGCGCCGGCAACCAGATTAGCTGACTCCGGTATCAGGTCATCTACAATAACCAGGATATCTTTTAATCCTACTGGGGAAGCGTATCCGGGGATTGCACCGGAAGCAATTATTTCCGATTCTTCGGCGGGCCTAAGTCCTTTTGCTCCCACAGCATTTACCAGTTTGGTCTCGTTCAGCTCCATATCACCCCGTACTATGGCAAATACGAGCTGTTCATTTTCTCCTTCCTCTTCCTGCATTACTGCCATCATGAACACAGCTTTGGCAGTTTTAGATTCTGGTATCTCAAGAAACTCTGCCAGCCCGGTGATAGTTTTCATTTCAGGTGTTGCTACTTTTTTACGTTTAATTGCTTTTTCTTCGACAGCCTTTTGTTTCTGAAACTCTGCAATCTGCCGATTAGCAGAATATCCACAGGCATCACATATCAACATGGTATCTTCGCCAACAGGTGTCAGGTACATATATTCATGGGCCATATTTCCACCCATCATGCCGACATCAGATTCGACTGCAATTACTGGAAGTTTGCAGCGTCCAAAAATATTAAAATATGCCTGGTAATGGTTGGCATATTGTTGGTCAAGTCCTTCCAAGTCACGATCCAGGCTGTAACTGTCTTTCATTGTAAATTCTCTGACCCGGATCAATCCTGCCCGAGGACGGGGATCATCCCGCCATTTGGTTTGGATGTGATAAATCATCATTGGCAGCTGGCGGTAGGATTGTATTTCATCTCTGACGATAGCCACAACTACTTCCTCGTGGGTCATCGCCAGCACCATATCTCGACCATTCCTGTCCTGGAAACGGCCCATTTCAGGACCTACTTTTTCCCATCTTCCGGTAGCTTTCCAAATTTCTGCTGGATGAACAACCGGCATGGACATTTCCTGGCCGCTGATTTTATTCATCTCATCCCGCATAATATTTTCAATTTTGGTCAATGATCGTTTTGCCAGCGGCATAGAAGTGAATATACCGGCTGCTAACTGTCTGATATATCCCGCCCGGATCAAAAGTTGATGACTGGAAATTTCAGCGTCAGAAGGGGCTTCTCTGAGTGTTTGGCTCAGAAGGCTGGACATTCGCATAAAGTTTCTCCTCAAAATGATGTCTACTAGTTAATAACAACAAAAAACTCCGGTATTTCGGTCCGGAGAGTTGTTATAAACATAATATACTTATAACTCCAAATGACCGAATACCATTCAGGTAATATTCCGGGTGCTAGGGACGGGCGGTTTGGACTCAATCTGAACTATCATGTTGAAGGTAGTGTACCAAAGCCTGAAAGGATGTCAAGGCACGATCAATCTGACCGGGAATTCAGGAGACTTTAAGAACAATTAACAGATTGGCGATTAATGAAAAGGAGTCCCACAGAAATACCATATGGTAAAATCTTTCCAATCAAATTATTGGAAAGATTTACCAGATTTATAGGTAAATCCTACCAGAAGTTCTATAGGAAAAATCATATGATCCCAATTCGAGATGAAAACCCAACTCATAGTGTTCCCATCATCACCTATGCGTTAATCGTGTTGAATATTATCGTTTTTATATATCAAACCATGCTGGGTTCATATACTGATTCTTTTATATACCAGTTTGCACTAATTCCAGCTGAGGTTACATCCACTTTGTCCTTGGACAGCATAGCAAATATTTTTACCAGTATGTTCATGCACGCTGGACTGGCCCATCTTGGTGGAAATATGCTGTATTTATGGATATTCGGTGATAACGTCGAAGACCGCTTGGGGAAAGGACGCTACCTATTCTTTTATATCCTCGGTGGGACTGTGGCATCCCTGGCACATATCTTAACTAACCCAGGGTCTCAAATTCCAACTGTTGGAGCCAGCGGCGCGATTGCAGCAGTTCTTGGAGCTTACCTGGTGCTTTTCCCTAAGCAAAAAGTTCTGACCCTGATACCCCTTGGGTTTTGGTTAAGATTGACCATGCTTCCTGCCAGTCTTGTTTTAGGAGTTTGGTTCTTGTTGCAGTTTTTCCAAGGGGTACTCACACTGGGTGGACCGGATGTCGGAGGAGTTGCATTCTGGGCACATATCGGTGGTTTTATCAGCGGAATCATTTTTGGTCTACTATTTAAGAAACCCGAATCGGAATACCAGGCCAATCTTTGGTAAACAGCTAGAGGCTCTCAACGCTTGATTATCCATTCAAGCTGAGTTATAATTTTGCGGCAACGGGATGTGGCGCAGTCCGGCTAGCGCGCGCCGTTCGGGTCGGCGAGGTCGTGGGTTCAAATCCCTCCATCCCGACAAAAAACCGCTGGTTTTCACCAGCGGTTTTTATATTTTCCGTGA
>JAZFRV010000180.1:0-12831 GCA_036445875.1 Anaerolineales bacterium | reverse complement strand
GCGTACGTCCCGGGGTCCATCCCGTGGTGCCACCGGTAGATGGACTGGTGATTCGCCCCGTGCGGCCTGGGCGCGTCGAGGTCGCCGAACGCGAGGGCCTGCCCATCACGATTCATAGCTTTGAGGTCGTGGCGAAGAAACTCGGCTCTTTCCAGATATCAGGAATCACGCTCGATGATGTACCCGCAGATCCGGTGGCCCTGACCGTCTCGTCGTTCGTCATCGGGGGCACGCAAATCGGTGAGCAATCCCTGGTCGTCGGAAGCCGGACTACAGCGCACGTGCTGATCAGCGGGCTGCCGCAGTCCATGAAACTGAAACTCGTCGCTCCCGCCGGCGTGAGGATCGTGCCCGCCCAACAGAAATACCGGAGCCGGGCTGCCGGATCACTCTTCTCATTTGACGTGACCGCTACTGAGCCGGGCAACTTCACCATCGACACATTGAAACTCCCGGACGGCCGGACGGTGACGCTGGATGAGCCGCTCACGCTGGCCGTCCGCCAGGGCGGTGCCGGCGATATCTTCGCCTGCCGGGGAATCCCCAGCAGCGAGGAAACCGTCGTCGGCGAACCGTGTACGGTTGCCTACGAGGTCTTCTTCCGCGGCGATTTCCAGGGAGCAGCGGTCGATCTTGGCCAGGCCCTTTTCGCAAGGAAGGGCTATATCAAGGTCGAACCCGTCAACGACCTGTCGTACCCCGACTGGCAAGGTGAGCCAGTCGAAGCCCGGTTCGGCGACCGCCGCATCAGAGTGCTTCTGGGCAGCGGGGAATACAACGACCAGAAGGAGCAGCTACTGCGCTTTGCCCTGAAGATTACGCCCCTGGCGACGGGCGAGCTGTCGCTGGAAGGCCTACGCGTCGTGTTGCTCCTTCAGATTCGGGAGGAACGCCGGACGGCAAGATCGTTCTTCTCCAGCTCCCAGACCAAGCAGTTCGCCCGGGCGGCGGAAGTTCCACCGCATTACGTCATTGATCCGCCGGGCATCACCCGCCCACCGACGTATCACGGTGCAGTGGGCGCGTCGTTCGCATTTGTTACCGAGCTTGACCGCACCGCCGCGACGGCCATGTCCCCCTTGACGCTGACCATGAAGATCACCGGCGAGAGCGTCGGACCGCAGTTTACGCCGCCACCGTTGGCTCGAGTTCCCGAGCTAACCCGCGATTTCGACGTTTCCTCAGCGGTCCACGGCGGAGAAGTGACCGACAACACGATTGCCTTTACTCAGGTCGTGCGCCCGCGGAGCGAGGAAGTCACCGAACTGCCCGTATTGCCGCTGGTCTACTATGATTACGAGCGGAAGGATTACGAAACGGTCTACAGCTTGCCGATTCCACTTGAAGTCAGACCGGGCAGCCTGGTCGGCGCAGCGGACATGGAAGCAGTTGCCGGCCCTGCGGCGCCTCCCAGTAGTCAACCGCCGAAGCAGACCGGAACCCAGCCAAACGTCACCCTCGGTGCCAACTACACGACTCTGGGTAATGTTGTCGTGGCCCCGCTGAGTTTCGCTGGCGTTATAGCCGTTTTGATCGCCGGGCCTGCGTGCATCCTCGTGGTCCTGACGGGCCGCTGGGGGTATCGAAAACGGCAGCCCGTCGCGGCAACCAAGCAGCAGAAAAGGGATTTGTTGCGGGCCCTCGGCCAGCTCGACGCCACCGGAAACTTCTACATGCGTCTGGCGGACATTCTGCAGTCCTATCTGCGCTCGAGCTTCGACCTGCCCCCTGGCGAGCTATCCTCTGAGACCTTGGCCCAGGCCTTCGATGATGCAGGACTGAGCAGTCCGCTGCGTGACGAGGCGTATAGCCTGCTCGCGGCTTGCGACACGGGACGATTCGCCAGCGGGGTTGCCACCGATGAGGAAAAAGCCCGCCTGACCAACCGCGCCCGAGGTTTGATCAGAGAGCTTGACAGGAGTGCCAGATGAGGGTCGCCATCACCTGCTATGCTGCTCTGTTGCTCTCAGGACCAGCCGCGCTGGGCCTTTCTCCGGAGGAACGGTTCGCCGAAGCTCAGTCCTTATTTGATGCTGCTAAAGCCGAATTGGCGCAGTCCGACAGCGATAATACGGTGGCCCGAAAGAAGTTCTACCATGTGGCCAGCACGTTTGCCGATCTCGCCCGGGACGGTATCAGGAGCGTCAATCTGTATGTGAATACGGGGAACGCGTTTCATTTTTCCAGGGACAACGCCCATGCCCTTCTTTGGTATCTCCGGGCCCACCGCCTCTCAAACACCGCGGAGACGCGGAACGGCCTGGTTGCCCTCCGCAACGCGTGCCATGCCGAACCGTGGCCGCACGAGTCCGGCTCTATTGGGCGGGTCCTCATGTTCTGGCACTATGATGTGCGACAGCCCGTCAAGCGCTGGATTCTGATCGCCACGTATCCGCTCGGATGCTTGATGATCATCGTAGCGCTGTTTGTCAATCGCCGGTCAGTATGGATTCGCATCGGCCTGGCTCTCATCTCATTCTTCGGCGCCATTGGATTGGGCGGTCAATATTGGCCTGTCTTGTTAATTCTGTTGGGATTGGTCCTGATGGCAAGAACCTTTTTCACGAAAAAATAATCCCGTTCTTTGATAATGAACAGGTAAATGGAGGAACTATCTATGCGTACCAATCGAATGTTCTGGGCTATCTTACTGGTTGGGCTGGGATTTTTATTTCTCGCCAACAACCTGGGTTTGATGAGTGTTAATGTTTGGGGTTTGATTTGGCCGGCGTTTTTAATCCTGTTAGGAATCTCATTCCTGATTGGAAGGGGTCGGGATTCAGATTTCGTCATTGAAGAAGGATCCATCGACCTGGAAGGCGCTGAAGGCGCTTCGGTGACTGTAAAACACGGTGCAGGAAAATTAATCATCGGGAGCACTGTGGAAAGCGGCAAGCTGGCCTCCGGTACCTTTGCCAATGGCTTGGATGCCCGTGTAAAACGGGTTGACAATCAGCTAAAAGTTGTTATGCAGCCGAAAAGCCCGGTATTCCCGGAAATTATATTTCCCTGGAATTGGATTACAGGGAGGGGTTTTCAATGGGATTTTGGATTTGCCAAAGATATCCCCCTTAACCTGGTTTTTGAGATCGGAGCAGTTGATGCCCATTTGGACTTTGTAGATCTTCTGGTTAAGGACCTGGTCCTTAAAACAGGTGCCAGTTCGACCAATCTTACTTTGCCCGCCGCAGCAGGTTTAACGCATCTAAAAATCGAGGCTGGAGCTGCAGCCGTAAATGTCCAGATACCGGAAGGGGTTGCGGCCCGGGTGGAATCTGCCTCAGGATTGGCATCAATTTCAGTTAATCAAAGCCGTTTCCCCAAAGTAAACGGCAACTATCAGTCTGCAGATTATGAAAGCGCTGATAATAAGGTGGAAATCCGGATAGAAGCTGGATTAGGAGCAATTGAAATTACATAAATACTGAGTTAGTAACCCGAATGTGGATAAACACAAATTATAGAGAGGACAATAATGCTCAAGAATAATCGCCAGTATATCAGTCTGGTGGAAGGATCAGCAATAGAATCACCTTCTGGGAATTTTCAGGTTCTACCTCAATCCCGGGTAGTACAGCTTTCAGGATCAGGTTGGGGTTGGGTATGGAATCGCCCCACTGGAGTGGTGATCAGGCAAAAAGATGAAGAACACAGGATTCCTGTGTTCAATTTCACCCGGATTATTACCCTCCTTTTGTACGGGGTGAGTGTTTTTCTAGTAGTCCTCGGATTGTTAAAACCGCGCAACATTCAGAGAGGAGCCTAAATGGTCGAAAAAATAGAGAAAATCACTGGTGTCTCAAGAGAAAACGAGAAACAGTCACTAGAAGTTCTTGATAAACTTATCGGAACTGCTCGTTCTGAATCGGTTTTCAGTAAACCGATCAAAGTTGGGGATACACAAATAATTACTGCTTCTGAGGTCCAGGTTGGAATGGGTTTTGGATTTGGTCTGGGCAGTGTCCCGCAATTCATTTCGAATATGGGAGACGATATCACGCCAATAGAATCTGAAGAAACCGGGATAGGTAGCGGCGGTGCTGGGGGGGGAAGATCTAGCGGCAGACCAGTTGCTGTCATCACGATAAGTGAAGAAGGTGTTGAAGTAGAACCAATTCTAGATATCACAAAGATTTCCCTGGCTTTTTTCACTATGCTGGGAAGTATCTTCTTTCTGGGCGCTCAAATGAAGAAAGGGTATAAATAAATCAGAATAATTATTTATCTTTTCCGATGAGGAGTTGATGAATGATCGAGGTTTTGGAAGAACCCAAATGTGCAACATGTCCCATCAGGCACAAAGCTGAAGAGAACCCCAAGTCCTTAATGGCTAGAATATGGCGCTGGCATACAAATTGGTGCCCGGGATGGAAAGCTTACCAGGAATACCTGGCTGCTCAGGAAGAGTAAGAAAAATCTGTTTCAAAAGAAGACCAGGCAAGTCTGGTCTTCTTTTATTTTAATTTAACTATTTTCGGATCAGTTATTGCACTAAAATTTCTTAATAATCAACAATATTAAAAGATTTTGTACTGATTAGATTCATACATTTAGTTAATGCCAGCTTGTTATAATATCTCCATCGGATAATACAATCATGAGGTTAGGGGCATTTATCACCCTGATAGTGCTTTAAACCGATCGATTTAGAATTACAGATCAAGGATGGTGTTTATATGATGAGATTTGACCGTTTTACGGAACGGGCACAGGAAGCAGCCCAACGAGCTGCTGAAATCATCCAGCGATATGGGCACAACCAGATCGATACAGAACACATTCTCCTGGCTTTAATCGAACAGCCGGAAGGTGCAATTTCTCATATATTGCAGATCCTTAATATCCAGGAAAGCGATATTAGTGAACGGATTGATTATGTATTGAAGAATACCCAAAAAGCGAGCATCTTCGGAAACCGTGGAGAAGGCCAGGTATTTATCACTCCCAGAGTTAAACGGATTGTAGATGTGGCCAACCAGGAAGCGAATCGCTTAAAAGATGAGTTTATTTCCACTGAGCACCTCTTTTTAGCGATTTTGGATGAAAAAAACACACCTGCAGCCCGGTTGATGGATGATGAAGGGCTTTCAAAAGACCGTGTCTACCGGGCGATTGACCAAATCCGGGGAGGAGCTCGTGTAACCGACGCTAAAGCAGAAAGCCGCTATCGAGCATTGGAAAAATATTCCCGCGATATGACCAAATTAGCCCGGGAAGGGAAACTAGACCCGGTGATTGGGCGTGATGCGGAAATCCTGAGAGTAATTCAAATTCTTTCTCGTAGAACTAAAAATAATCCGGTGATGATAGGAGAGGCAGGCGTAGGAAAAACTGCCATCGTGGAAGGCCTGGCACAAAAGATTGCAACCAATGACGTACCGGAAATTCTTTCCGGGAAAAAAGTTGTATCGCTAGATATGGGTGCAATGATTGCTGGATCCCGCTTCCGGGGTGAATTTGAGGAAAGGCTAAAAGCTGCCATTGATGATGTAAAACGAGCAGAAGGGGAAATAATTCTCTTTATCGATGAACTCCACACCGTGGTCGGCGCGGGAGCTGCCCAGGGGGCGATGGACGCATCTAATATGCTTAAACCGGCCCTGGCGAGAGGTGAACTTCAATGTGTTGGAGCGACAACCTCGGATGAATATCATAAATATATTGAAAAAGACAGTGCCCTGGAACGGCGATTTGCTCCGGTGTATATCGAAGAACCATCAGTTGATGAGACCATCCAGATGCTGGAAGGTCTGAGAGACCGCTACGAAGCCCATCATAAAGTCCGTTTTTCTGATGAAGCTCTTCGAACAGCCGCAACTCTGGCTGATCGTTATGTAACCGATCGCCATTTACCCGATAAAGCTATTGACCTGATGGATGAAGCAGCAGCCAAGCTGCGGGTTGCATTATATTCATTGCCCAAGGATTTGAAAGAAAAGCAGGCTGAAATTGAACATATTAAAAATGAAGAAGAGGTTGCCGGCCAGGAAAGAGATTACGAACGGGCAGCAACTATGCAGACGCAGCGTATTCGCTTGGAAGAAGAATTTCATGAAGCGCGGGATACCTGGGAAGCTGAACATGAGCTGGATGAAGTGGTGGATGAAAATGACGTAGCTGAAGTTGTTTCCCAGTGGACTGGAATTCCCATGACCCAGATGTTGGAAGCTGAAGCAGATAAGCTGCTCCGAATGGAAGAAAGACTGCATGAGCGCATTATTGGCCAGGATGAAGCAATCACAGTGATTTCCGATGCTATCCGCCGGGCCAGATCAGGATTAAAGGACCCCACTCGTCCGATAGGTTCCTTTATCTTTATTGGTCCCTCAGGGGTTGGAAAAACCGAACTGGCGAAAGCCTTGGCTGAATTCCTCTTTGATGATGAAGATGCACTCCTGAGATTGGATATGAGCGAATACCGGGAACAGCATACCGCTTCGCGGTTATTTGGTGCACCTCCCGGATACGTTGGATATGAAGAAGGCGGTCAATTGACTGAAGCAGTTCGCAGGCGTCCCTACCGGGTGATCTTGTTTGATGAAATTGAAAAAGCGCATCCAGAAGTTTGGAATACCCTGCTGCAGATCTTGGATAATGGTAGATTGACTGACGGTCAGGGACGACAGGTTGATTTCCGCAATACTGTCTTGATTATGACCAGCAACCTGGGCACAGAATATGTCAGCCGGTCCGGTAGCCTGGGTTTCCTTGACAGTTCAGCGAGTGATCAGGACATCGAAGCCAGGGATAAAATAAATAAGGCATTGAAGGATGCATTCCGTCCAGAATTTTTAAACCGGATTGATGAAATAATTACCTTCTCTCCGCTGACGAAACAACAAATGGTGAAAATTGTTGATATGCAGCTGAAAGAGGTTTCCCAGAGATTGGCGGATAATGGCCTGGAAGTCTCTTTGACCAAGAAAGCCCGCGTCTGGTTGGCAGAACAGGGTTACTCAGCTGATTTTGGAGCCAGACCATTAACCCGGGCGCTCCAGAAATTCATTGAAAGCCCCCTTTCGAAAAAATTACTGGAAGGTGAATACAAACAAGGTGGTGTAATTATTGTTGACGTAGATCCGGAAAATGAGGATCAACTGAGCTTCACGGATAAATAATCAAATAATCTATCCATTTAGAATAGGTAGAGAAAAAACATCGATCCGTAATCCTCACAGGATTACGGATCTTTTGATTTAATGGCGCCGGATTTTTTTCATGCTGCCGGTGACTTATTGTCATTCTGATTATTTTGCGCTACACTCATATCAGAATCCAGCGAAATCCAACTTTAATCCAGGACATCCATGTTATTTAAAGATATGGTCTTTATCGGCATTGACCCTACTTCCGGTGAAAAATCACTCACTTATGCGGCCCTGGATCAGGAACTGAACCTGATCGCGTTGGCTCGGGCTGATATCAGTACAGTTTCTGCGTTTGCTGGAGGACAGAAATCAGCTTTTGTTGCTGTTAATGCGCCCAGGAGGTTAAACCAGGGATTAATGAATAAAGAGTCAGTTCGTAATTCACTTTCTCCTCAACCCAATCCTGGACGTTGGACATCATTTCGAGTAGCTGAATATACCCTCTTCCAAAAAAATATCCGCCTACCGAACACACCCGATGATTTGGATTCCTGTCCAGGATGGATGAGAACTGGTTTTACCCTATACCAGAGACTTGAGGAACTGGGATACCAGGATTTTCCAGCTGAAAATCATAAACAGCAATTACTTGAGGTGTATCCTCATGCAGCATATACCGTTTTATTAAAAAAGATACCATTCCTGAAAAAGACCCTGATGGGTCGGCTGCAGCGTCAACTGATACTGCATTCACTTTCAGTAGATGTTCCTGATCCGATGAGGATCTTTGAAGAGTTTACTCGCTACAAGATCCTTCAGGGACAGCTGCCGCTAGAGGGATTATTCTCTGTGGAAGAATTGGAGGCGTTGATTGCAGCCTATATTGCCTGGAAAGCGGCTGTTGAACCGGATGAGATCACCCGGGTGGGGGATCCTAGTGAAGGTGAAATTGTTCTGCCGGGTGTAGACCTGAAAACGAAATATTATTAGAAATAGTAAAGCAGGGCTTGTTTAATAAAAACCTGTAAATATATCGTTTAAACTTTATACCAAGGGAGTATGTAGATGGAACACAAAAAAACGATTTTCATAATTAATCCCAATGCAAACATGGGGCAAGCTTGGAGGCAGGCAGCGGATTTGCGACCGATTATGCAGGAGTTGGGGGATGCAGATTGGGCGGGATCTGTGTATCCAACGCATGCAATTGAACTCACCAAAAAAGCAGTTGAGGATGGTTATGAGTTAATTATTGCTGGTGGCGGTGATGGAACTGTTCATGAAGTTGTAAATGCCCTGATGACATTCCCTAAAGAAAAAAGACCAATCTTGGGGGTTGTTCCTCTTGGATCTGGAAATGATTTTTCTTTCTCGATGGGTATGGAGACAGAACCATGGAAAGCATTAAGGCAGATTATTGGTGGAAAAGAGAAATGGATTGATATTGGAGAAATCGAGGACGAGACCGGGCGAATAGAGTATTTTGATAATTCCGTCGGGATTGGATTTAATGCGATCGTGACGATCCACTCCCATAAGATGCCCCTCCTTCGTGGATACTTAATGTATATAGCAGCCGTATTAAAAACCATTTTCCTCAACCATCATCCAATTACGATGAATATCACCATCGATGGCCAAGAAGAATGGAGGGATAGTCTCATGATGCTTGTCCTGTGCAATGGCGGCCGGGAGGGGGGCGGGTTTTTAATCTATCCCCCAGCTGATAATTCAGATGGTATATTTAACTACGTTGCAGTCCAGGAAGTATCCCGGTTGATCATGCTCCGTTTGCTGCCAGCATTTATGATGGGATCCCACTTAACACATCCAAAAATCGCTTCAGGAGATTTTAAGTCTATTAACATTGAAGCTGATCAACCTTTGTTTATCCATTTGGACGGGGAAATCTTTTCGGGATTTTCAAGTAATATAAAGAATATCAAGGTCAAACTTCACCACAAAGCGCTCCGCGTTATTTCCTGAGAAAATCAGTTATGCCGGATTTGAGACACAGTCTCTCCAAGATGGATTTTAGCCATCTAAAAATTGTAGCGGAACAATGGAGGCTGCCATTTTCCGCGCCAAATGCCCGGATTGGGTTAGATCAGCTGGTAGAGCATATTCTGGCCACTGATCTCATTCTGGAGATCAGGGAGGTCCTTACTGATAAGGAGAAAGAGGTGCTGCTCTGGTTGGATTCCCTCGACGGAAAAGAGCCCTGGATACAATTCACTCGCCGGTTTGGTGAGATTCGAGAAATGGGGGCGGGACGGGTTGACCGGGAGAGACCGGACAAGGATCCTGTTTCACCGGTGGAAAGATTATGGTATCGAGCTCTAATTGCCAGGGGATTTTTTGAAACAGACACAGGTTCCCTGGAATTTGCTTATATCCCTGATGATCTCAGGAAAGTGGTGATGACCAGTATAGATCCTGAGGAGAGGTCCTCTCTGGGGATTGGCTTCATATGCAGAAAAGCCGCATCTCGGGAAAAGATACATCAAGTACCCGCTTCAAATCAGTGTCTAGATCATACCTGCACCCTCTTATCCGCAATGCGAATGAGCCTGGATCCAGGAATTCATCTCCCTGATGTTTCAGGGGAGGAAATTGTTTTTTATCATAACTTATTTTTATCTCTTGGTTTAACGTCAGATGATGGAATTCCGGTTCCAGAGAATATTCGGGATTTTTTTGATACTCCCAGGGAGGAAAGATTTTTACTGCTCTGGCAGACATGGCTCACAAGTGATACCCATCTGGATCTTTCTCTTACTCCGGATCTTGAAATTGAGGGAATTATTTCACAGGATCCAAACCGGGTTCGAGAATTATTATTGAGCTTATTACAGGACTTGGATCCAAAAACCTGGTGGAGCATGGAGTCATTTATTGCTCAAGTTAAGGAAAAATTTCCTGATTTCCAACGTACAGGGGGCGACTACGATTCCTGGTTTATCAAGAACAGTTTAACCGGGGATTATCTAAGAGGGTTTTCTCATTGGGATGAAGTAGAGGGAGCTTTATTAAAATACTTAATATCAGGACCGCTGCACTGGCTCGGTTTTCTGGATCTGGGCTTGGCTGAGGAAGAGGATCACCCGGCATCGTTCCGTTTATCATCAAACGCTATAAATTTAATCAACAACCAGATGCCGAAAGCAGGAGTGAGGAAATCCGAGCAAATTCAAATCAGGGCGAATGGGGAGATCAGAATAACCGGAAATATTCCCCACAAGATCCGCTACCAGGTTGCCAGATTTTGTGAATGGCATCCAGTAAAAGCAGAAGGGTATCATTATACGATTTCTCCTGCTTCCCTCAGAAGGGCGGAAAATCAGAGTTTGAGAACAGCCCATTTAATATCATTATTGAATAATCATGCAGAAGTCATCCCGCCGAATATTCTGGCTGCCCTGGAACGCTGGGAAAAACAAGGAGCTCAGGCTTCAATATCAAAGAAGACAATTTTGCGATTAGGTTCACCGGCAGTTTTGAAATCGCTCCAGAAATCAAAAGCCAGCCGGTTTATCCTGGAGCAGCTGGGGCCGACTGTAGTAATCATCCGGGAAGGCAGCGAAGAAAAAATCGCAGCTGCTCTGGTTGAATTTGGGATCTTTTTGGAAATTGAGGATCAAACTGGTTCCCAGACCTGATAGAGGCTCAAGTCCCCCTCTTTTCCATCTGAGTAGAATGATTCTTTGATGGAAAAACCGGACTCATCGGCTATCAGAGAGAGCTCATCGGGGGAAAAATGATGTACGTAGCGAATACCGGTTCCACCCCGACGCCAGTCTAGAAGATAATCGCCCTCATCAAGATCTTTTTCCGAGAAACCTGCCTCATCCCAGGGGATAATCCGCCGGCGTAGACGGGGACTTTTTAAGAACTGCCAGTTAGATAAAAAAAAGACCCCGTGATCCGAAATATGCCGCCGAATATTTTTGCAAACATTAATTTGACCTTCCCGACCAGGGATATGGTGCAGGACGGCAAATGATACTACAATATCAAAAGGAGTATCAGGAAAAATTCCTGACCAGTAGGGGTTTGATATATCCAGCTCATAAAAAACTGCTGGAAATTTCTCAGGTATATCAAGGGTTGTCTTTTTAAGCAAGTTGGCACTGAAATCCATCCCGAGATAAGAACAATCTAACCCTTTTTTAACTAATTCTCGGGCAAGTTCTCCATTGCCGCAGCCTACATCAAGGATGCTGCTCTCAGGTGGAAAACGATCTACTACCTGCAGCACGCCGGGTTGAAGGCGCTGCCTGGTTTCAGAAAAATCTTCAGCGAAGCTTTGGTAAAATTGATGATTGAGGGAAAGAATTCTGGCAGCTGTCTCAGATTTCATGGGTATATTATACGCTAAGGTCAGAATATCCCGGACGCTAACCATCAACACCTTGATCCCTAATGGGTAAGAAAAATATGCCAAGGAAAAAGAAAGAGGAAAATCCCACCAAACCACCGCCTTATAGTGAATCTGTACTCTATCTGGCGGAATTGGCTTTAAGGGATATCGAAGCCGGGAAAGAAGTATTCCGGGCTATCCGTGGTCACCCACTGCCCGGTGGGGCTGGTTTTCTAAGTAAACATACTCTGATTACTGCTTACCGGAATCAGGTAAGAGATGGCATTCGCCAGGAGGATCAGAATTTATTAAAAATGATCCGCCTGAAACCGATGCGGACTATGTCTGGAGTGACTACAGTTACAGTACTCACCAAACCGTATCCCTGTCCAGGGCAGTGTATTTTTTGCCCGGATTATGAAGAGATGCCTGTGAGTTATTTGCCTGATGAGCCGGGAGCGATGCGGGCCCTTTTTCATAAATACGATCCTTTTTCACAAGTCGCATCCCGGATTGAAGCGCTTCATGAGATAGGTCACCCGACCGATAAAATCGAGCTGCTAGTCTTGGGGGGTTCCTGGACCGCTTATAAGGATGATTATCAGACCTGGTTTATCAAACGTTGTTTTGATGCCATGAACGGCTTTGAATCAGACACACTTTCACAGGCACAGGATTTAAACGAACAAGCGCAACATAAGAATGTTGGACTGGTTATAGAAACCCGGCCTGATTTGATCACACTGACTGAACTTTCCCGGATGAGGAATTTGGGAGTAACCAAAGTCCAAATGGGTATTCAGAGTCTTGATAATCAGATTTTGGAGATGAACCAGAGGGGACATACTGTTGAAGAAGCAAAGGAAGGAGTAGCAAAACTGCGAGCGGCAGGCTATAAGATTGTTTTGCATTGGATGGTAAATTTATTGGGCTCAACAATTGAATCTGATCGAAACGATTTTGACCGGTTATGGGATGGGTTTGCTCCGGATGAAATAAAGATTTATCCGACCCAGCTGCTAGAAAATACAGGGCTTCATGATATCTGGATGGAAGGGAAATATCAGCCCTATTCGACGGAAGAATTAATTCAGCTTATCTCAGATATAAAACCGACTATCCCCCGTTACTGCCGGGTTAACCGGGTGGTGCGGGATATACCTTCCCAGAACGTAGTGGAAGGGAATAGGCGTACCAGTTTACGTCAGGACATTCAGGCAGAGTTGAAGCGCCAGGGTGAGATCTGCCAATGTATTCGCTGCCGGGAAGTCCGGGGACAGGAAATTGATATTACTTCTCTTAAATTGAACGATCAGGTTTATTCCAGCAATGGATGTGAAGAACATTTTCTATCCTATGATACCGAGGACGATCACCTGGCTG
>JAZFRV010000179.1:0-2668 GCA_036445875.1 Anaerolineales bacterium | reverse complement strand
GGAATATCCTGGCGAATTGGATATTTTCGTCCGCACTCGTTGCAAACCAGCCAGGCTTCTTTGTAATAATCCAGGGTTCCTTCTTTGGTTTGAACACAGGCAGGACATCTCAAAATCTCAAGCAGTTCTTTGCTAACCATTCGCTTCTCCTCCGCTGGAGTTGATTACTTCACCATTATAACTTAGTTCTTACTGCAGGGGTCGTCTGGATCAGGATTTTCGGGAGGCATTTTATTGGTTCCCGGACCATATTGGCAGACTGCTGCCCAGGGTTGATATTTGGTTTTAAATATATCCTGCCAAAGTTTTTGCCCATCCCGGTAAACATCTCTGGTTACGGTCACCGTGGCGCCTTCAACAGCCCAATCGACTTGTTTTATTACTCCCTTGGCCAGCTCGGGGTTTTTTTCATAAATTGGATCCGGCGGGTCTTTTTTCTGTTTCAGACCCGTTGTACTCCAATCGACAGATCGGCCATCTGAAGTACTATAAAATTTCCAGGTTATCCATCTCTGGCTTATGTTCACATATGTTTCCATCAGCAGCCAGTGTTCGGTATCATTAGTGAATTTTAAATCCACCAAGGGGACATATACTGTAGCGTCCAATCCTGCTAATTTTGGGTTATTGTTGCCGTTGGGGCGTTGTTCGTAATACAAAACCCGGTAAGAATGCGAGGAACGCTCAACAACCGGGAATCCCCCGAAGAAAACCGTTCGGAACAAAGTTGTGCTAACCTGGCAAATACCACCTCCAACACCCTTAATTGTCCGATCTCCATAAATAATCCAGGCCTCTGCATAACCGGTATCCAGGCTGATATCTCCCAGCTGTTCAACCATTGAAAAGGTTTCTCCCGGGGCGATAAATATGCCATGGAACTTTGCGGCCGCGGTTTCTATGTTTTTCATCCTGGCAGAATCAGATCCGTAAAAATAAGTCGTCTCTGTGCTTACCAATTCCGTAATACCAAGTTCTTCTGCTATCGTCACACTGGTGACATCCGGGCTGGTTTTTTCAATAACCAGAGAAATTTCGTGAGCTCCTTCCGATAGCTGTTGCTCGATCACAATAATCGACTGATTAATGTCCAGCTCCATACCAATTTTTTCCTTTTCAATAAGGACCAGGTCCTGGGATTCATCATCAAAGTACATTCTGGCATTCTGGGGTTCACGGTTGATGTTGTCTTCTCTTTTCTCCAGGTATGCCCGCAGCTGTTCCGGATCCAAGGCAATCCTATAGGTTTCTCCAGTATCAGAAGAGACTCGCTCAATGATCATCATCTCCATCAGCTGCTGTGGAGAAAGGGACCAGGGACCAGGATCATTTTCCTTTGCCCCGGAGATTAGTAGTGCCCGCGGCTGACTGAAAATTTCCCGGGCAGTTTCAGCCTGTGCGCTGACATCCAGGATTTCCGGGTAGGAATCAGTAACAATCAAAGGTATACTGCCATCCTGCAGGGTTCTCATTTGTAATGCGGCTACATCAAGAGATGCCGGTATATCCATCTCTCGGCCGATCTGTCCCGGTTGAACCAGAACTTCCAATCCATCCAATTTTAAGGATGCTTCCACCATAGGTTGATTAACTCCGGAGGCAATATCCTCCAGGTATTCGATCCCTGTCTTTTCATCCAATACAAAGTGGGGCGCGAGGATGATTCCATACCGAAGCACCTGGATTTGGGCTGCGACCCTTTTTGTGATGCCGCCCTCCCTTCCTGTATTGAAACCAAGTTCAGCGTTGTAATTGGGACTGAAGAACAAACCCAATTCCGCGGGAGCTGCCTCCCAGCTTAATTCATCATACTGAAGATTAATTCTTCCTTGTTCAGGGTAACTAAATTCACCTCTTAATAATTCCGCTGCATCCGTTGGTGTCTGACCACTAAGGTTGACCGACCCCAGATAAATACCTGGAAAAATCCGGCCATCATAAATCGCCCGGAATCCGAGGGTGCTGAGACCAATCACCAATACAAATAATAAGAATCCTCCTGAAAGGGCTGCTATTATTTTTATTAGAATCTTTGGGAAGCCAGACTTAGTCTTCATGGGGCTCATTTTACCAAAAGTATCCGGGCGGCGCTTGTAGATCGGTTTTAGATATTTAGGGGGATTCACTTACCAGGTCCATAATAATTGCAATATCCTTGCCACATAGGTGGATGTCTGGATATCCATTAACCTGGCTTTATTTCCGGTTTTGAGATCTTTTCCAGAATCACACCCAGGGGGTCTGGTTGATCTTCAAAGGAATCGAGAGGGAGAATCCGACTCAAGGCTTCCAGGGGTCGAACGATTTCCGGGATCGTCACGGGTTTACCTGCCCGGGCTGTCCCATGCCTCAAGAACATTCCATGCTGGGACTTATAACAATTAATAGCCTGTATTTTTTTGTTTTTCCAGGGAGTAATATCAACCACAAAACTGGGTTCAGGTGTAAATTCTCCCGTTTCCCAGGAGAGCCAGGAAGGAGCATACACTACCTGGTTAATATTATTATCCCTGGAAAGGGCTCTCATCATAGCCTCATGGGATTGGATGTGAGCTGGATGCCCATATTCTCCGCCAGGGCCATGGGCAATAACAATATGAGGATCTACCCGATTAATTTCGGCCTGAAGCACCTCTACCAGTCCATTTATGTCTTCAGTGTACGAGTA
>JAZFRV010000178.1:0-3505 GCA_036445875.1 Anaerolineales bacterium | reverse complement strand
ATTTACAAAACTTATTTACATTCCGATGAATAATACCTGGATTCTGAAAATTCACAACCTGACCAGCCATCTTGATGATTGAACTGACCTTATTCCTAAACTAAACTATGGGATTTCGTTTTCTAATCTACGGTGCCGGAGCAATTGGCACATATATAGGGGGAAGCCTGATCCTGCAAGGCCATGAAGTTGTGTTCCTCGAACGGCAGAATGATATACAGGCGCTACAAGATCGGGGTTTGAGGATGAGTATAGAAGACACTCAATATCAGATCCCTTCCCCCAATTGTATTAGCAGTTTGGATGAAATCAAGGAAAAGCATTTTGATCTTATTGTTCTGGCTCTAAAAACATATCACCTGGAAGGGATCTTGCCAGATTTGAAGCGGTTAAGGAATCACCTACCTCCTACCCTTTGCCTGCAAAACGGTGTGGAAAGTGAAAAAATCCTCACTGAAAGTATCGGTGAGGATCTGGTTATTCCGGGAACAGTAACAACTGCTGTTGACAGAAAACAAAAAGGAGATATTGCCGTCCGCCGCTTTCGGGGAATGGCTGCCGTGGATAATCATCCAATAACCAGGGAAATCCTCCCCGCCTTCAACCAGGCAGGGCTTAATCTAATTCTGTACAAACATCCCGAGAATCTTAAGTGGTCAAAATTATTAATCAATTTGATGGGTAATGCCAGTTCGGCTATCCTGAATATGGGGCCGGACCTAATCTATACTAACCCTCGGTTATTTTTGTTAGAACTTAACCAACTTCGGGAAACATTGAATGTCATGAAATTAATGGGCCTCCAACCAGTCAATCTTCCCGGTGTTCCAGTAAAATTATTAGCTCAGGTTGTTCAGTATCTTCCCCGTCAGATCTCCCAAATCCTGTTATCAAGGATTATTGGTGGAGGGAGAGGCGGAAAAATGCCCTCTTTTCACATCGATTTGTACAGCGGAAAAGGAAAAAGCGAGGTTGACCAGCTAAATGGCGCCGTAGTTCGAGCTGGGAAAAAACTCGATTTCCTGACGCCGGTAAATCAATTATTCAATCGTGTGTTGATTTCGCTGATTATTGGGGAACTGCCGCTGGAAAAATATGCCAATAAACCAGAGGTATTATTGGAAGAGTTATCCAATTCCTGACCTTAAGTTCACTCTCTTAACTAATAATGTCATACACAAGGGGAAGCCGATCAACCGCTGAATCACTCCATTGATGTGCACTGATTAGACGTTCTCTAGCTCGATCAAAAGATTCCTGATCAGCTGCGTGGATGATGAAAATATCATCTCCTTTTTCAATCCGATCACCAACTTCGTGAAGTATTTCAATACCCACAGCATGGTTGATTTGATCGCCCTTCTTCTGTCTCCCAGCACCTAAATCAACTGCTGTTTCTCCAATAATCCGGGCATGGATCTGGGATAAATAGCCGGTCTCAGGTGATTGTACTGTGTTTACCACTTCCGCCCGGGGAAGTTTATCAGGATTCTCTGCATAATCAATATTCCCACCCTGAGCATTCACAAGATCAAGGAATTTCTGCCAGGCAGAACCATCCTTGAGAGCTGATTCAGCAGCTTCTCGAGCCTCTCCAATACCGGGAAACGCCTTTCCTAAAACTAACATTTGTTCAGCCACGCCCAAACAGTGAGTTACAAAACTCTCAGGACCTTTCCCCTCAAGGGTATCAATCGCTTCCTTAACCTCCAAGGCGTTACCCACCGCAATCCCTAGTGGCTGATTCATATCCGAGATCAAAGCAACCGCTTTTCTATTGGCGAGGTTGGCAATATCGACCATCAATTGAGCAAGCTTTTTTGCTTCCGCTTGCGTTTCCATGAACGCGCCCAGGCCTATTTTTACATCAAGCACAACCGCCTGAGCGCCGGCAGCGATTTTTTTACTCATGATAGAAGATGCAATCAATGGTATTGAATCCACTGTACCGGAGACATCCCTCAAGGCATAAAATTTTCCGTCGGCAGGTGCGAGATCTGCGGATTGTCCGGTCAAAACCAATCCAATCTGATCCAGCTGGGATAAAAATTCCTCGGTAGTTAAATCTACCCTGAAGCCGGGAATGGATTCCATTTTATCCAAGGTTCCACCACTGAAACCCAGGCCACGCCCGGACATTTTTCCTACTGGAAGACCACAAGCAGCAACCAGAGGCTCTACAACCAGGGTGGTTTTATCTCCCACCCCGCCGCTGGAATGTTTATCAACAGCACAAGGAGCAATCTGAGATAAATCCAGTACATCTCCTGTATTCACCATCGCCATTGTCAGGTCAGTGGTCTCTTGTGAAGTCATCCCGTTGATGAGAACCGCCATCGTCCAGGCTGCTGCCTGGTAATCCGGGATAGATCCATCTGTAAATCCCTTAACGAAGAAATTAATTTCTTTCTGGCTTAATTCCTTTCCATCCCGTTTTTTGATAATGATATCTAATGCATGCATGGGTTCTCCAAATTGTACTTATTGGAATCTCTGATAATTTTTGATTATACCGTAACTAATTATCAGGAAAGTTTTCTCAATTTGCCAGTGATGGTTGATCTTTCTCATCTGCTTTTATATTTTTATAGCTTGCTCGATAAATTCCAGCTACTCCAATCAAAACCAAAACACCTCCCCCAATCGTCCAGATGGTGATAGGTTCCCCTAGGATTAACCAGCCGAGAAATACTGCAATTACAGGATTTACATAAGGATAAGTTGTTACCAGTCTGGTCGGTAACTGCTGGAGAGCTGATACAAATGACGTAAAAGCAATCACAGAACCAAAAACAACCAGATATCCCCAGGCCATCCAGGCATCTGGCGTAGGTGAAGGAATTGGTTCCCTGACAATCAGGGCAATTATCGCAAAGAATATTCCCCCAAATAACTGTTGATATCCAGAACTTACTCCTCTATTCATTTCAACCGGGTGGCGGGTTTGCAGAACCAATCCAGATGACCAGCTGAAACTGGCAAGAAGCAATAATAGAATAGGAATAAGATCTGCCCGAACACCGGAAGTCAGGACTGGATAGCTGAGGGTTAATATACCCAGAAATCCAATTGCCAGGGATAAATTGACCTGCAATGATGGAATCCGGGAATCCAGAATTAAATCCAGGAAAGCTACCCAGATCGGTGTACTTGCAATTATCAGAGCGGCTATTCCGGAATCTACTCGTTGTTCAGCCAGGACCACCAAACCATTACCACCAATCCACAAAAGGAATCCTGAACCCATCAGGACAAATAAATCTTTCCTGGAAGGGCGGAGATTTTTTCCTCTTATCAATCCCCAGAAGAGCAGGATAATACCCGCGATAAATACTCTAGACCCTCCAAACCAGAATGGTTCAAAACCTGCCCCGCTCCTGATTCCAATCCGGATTGCCAGGTATGTACTTCCCCATACAATATATACAATGAAAAGGTTAATCAATCCTGCTGGAGTTACTTTTTTATTATCTTCCAAACCTTTATCTCCTGAAAACCATAAGCA
>JAZFRV010000177.1:0-9675 GCA_036445875.1 Anaerolineales bacterium | reverse complement strand
GGGATGCAGTCTCAAGGTCTTTTACGGGATAAGCTGCCAGGGTTTTAATCAGCAGGTCCAGGTCCCCTTCAACCTGAATGGTTACTTCCAATCCGTTCCGAGATGAAACAAGTGTCACTCCTTCAATATTATTAAAGAGATCTTCTTTGATTGGTTCTAAAAATCGTATTTTCACCCTCCTTATCGCCATCTCGGTCAGTAATTCAGGAGTGGACTCTTCAACAATTTTGCCAGCGCGAATAATGGCAACCTTTTCTGCAAGCGCCTCGACCTCACTGATAATATGAGAGGAGAAAAATACGGTAGCCCCCTCGGATTGAGCTTCCCGCAGCAGCTTATAAACCTCTTGCTGCATTAATGGGTCCAACCCTGCTGTGGGCTCATCCAACAGGAGTAGATCCGGTTTGTGCATCAATGCCTGGACCAGACCTACTTTTTGTTTATTTCCGCTGGATAAGTTTTTAATTGATCTTGATAAATCAAGGTTTAAACGATGTGCCAGTTCCTCCACGTAAGACCAATCAAACTGGTTTCCCCTTAATCGGCGGAAATATTTCAGCTGTTGATCAACCCGGAAATTGTCTTCCAAGCGCAGTTCTCCGGGAAGATATCCGGTAAACTCATGGACAAGAGTTGGATTTACCTGGGGATTGATTCCAAAAACATGGATGGTACCTTTTTGGGGACGAATTTGATCCAGGATGCAGCGGATAGTTGTGGTTTTCCCGGCTCCATTTGGTCCCAGGAAACCCAGAATTTCTCCCCGATTTACATTTAGGTCAACTCCATAAAGCGCTTTAAAGGATCCATAATACTTTTCCAGTCCAGCTATTGTTATCGCATAATCACTCATTCAAATTCTCCAAAATTGCTAATATTTCCTTGTCTAAAAGCTTCAGCAAACTATCAACCAGTAATTAATCGCCAGATTTGAGCTGTAAAGAAAGTGATCACAAAACCCATCAGGACGGGGAGCATAGTAGCTACCACAGTCCATTTTACACTGCCGGTCTCTTTGTAAATAGTATAGATAGTTGTACTGCAGGGATTGTGAACCAGGCTGAACAACATCAGGTTAATACCGGTTAATAAAGTCCAACCTCCCATGGTAAGTAGATTCAGGGTCTGCAAGCCAGACTCGAGTTCAAACATCACTCCGGAACCTGCACCAATGCCAGTTGCACCGGACATCAATACTGTGAGCATAAGAATTGTTGGGATCACAATTTCATTGGCCGGAATAGCAACAATATATGCCACAAGAATAACTCCATTTAAACCAACCAACAATCCAAATGGATTTAGGAAATTCACCAAATATTCAGCAATACTCACCCCATTGATAAGGAGATTGGATGAAATCCAGAGTATTACTCCTGCCGGAAGGGCAAAAACAACTGCTCGCCAGAGAACAACCAGTGTCCGGTCAATGACCGATGTGTAGAGGGTCTGAAGAATACGGGGTGGTCGGTAGGGAGGAAGCTCCAGGTTAAAGGTGGATACTTCTCCTTGCAGGACTGTTCTGGACAAAGTCCAGGATACCACGAAGGTCAGGAGAACCCCCATAAGAGCAATGCTGACCACTGCGAGAGCTGAGATCAAACCACCCAGGTGGGCAGGAACAAGTGTGCCAATGAAGATCGTAGCTATCAGAATCTGGGTAGGCCAACGGCCATTACAAAGAGCGAAGTTATTGGTAATGATGGCAATCAATCGCTCCCGGGGGCTGTCAATAATCCGCGTGGATATCACACCGGCAGCATTGCATCCAAATCCCATTGTCATACTAAGAGCCTGTTTTCCGTGCGCGCCGGCCTTTCTGAAAATGTGGTCCAGATTAAAAGCAACCCTGGGTAGATATCCAAAATCCTCTAGAAGGGTGAATAGGGGGAAAAATATCGCCATAGGAGGAAGCATCACACTCACCACCCAGGCAGTAGCCAGATAAGCGCCATCCATAACAACCCCATTGATCCACCAAGGAATACCAAGATTAGTAAAAACACCCTTTAGGAAGGGATGGATGGTATCAATCAATAATGAATAAAGTAAACCCGAGGGGAAATTAGCTCCAGTGATTGTCAACCAGAAAACAGCTGTTAACAGCAACACCATTAATGGAAAACCCCAAATACGGCTGGTAACCAGGCGGTCTATCGTCCGGTCCAGGTCAAAACGAGGCATATCCCCGGGATGTGTGACTGCCCGGTCCGCTATCCGGGAAGCATCTGTGTAAAGAGATTCCATGATTTTTTCATGAAAATCTCCTCCTATATCCCAACGAAGATCATGGGCTGATTTGATAATTTTTTCATAATTTGATTTCATATGTCACCTGATTTCTATTGATTTCAAACAATAAGTAACCATCTCTGGGTATATGCCCTCTTCTACAGGCTGAAACCGCTTTTTAGTGCTATGGTATTCACGCCAAGTCCATCTAATTCTTCAATGGTATAGATCAGTTCACCCAAATCCCCATTCTTTACTGCTTCGATAATCTTTTCATCACCATCCAGCAGCCTGAGAGCTACCCACCGGGCGTTGGGAACATCTGGAAAGGACTCTTCGATCTGTTCTACAAGCTGAGTGACTGCCTGGTCCAATTTGGGATGGTTATATTTGACATGGTAGGAAGTCGCCTGGGTTTCACCAGAAGCCACTTCGCTGATTGCTGCCAATAAATCTTCCAAACCTTCATCATAGCGGGCGATGGTGGGCACAACCGGCACACCAAGGTCTCGTGCCAACCGCCGGTGATCAACAGAGATATTGTGTCTCTCTGCTTCATCCACCAAGTTCAAACAAATCACGACCCTATGCGTAATCTCGAGTACCTGAAGAACCAGGTTTAGATTCCGTTCCAAACGAGTAGCATCTACCACTACAACAGTTACATCCGGCTGCCCAAACAGAATAAAATCCCGGGCAATTTCTTCATCGAGACTGGTTGCCAGGAGAGAGTATGTTCCCGGCAGGTCCACAAGTTTATAGCGGTTTTCTCCATAATCAAAACCACCTTCAGCCCTTGTTACCGTTTTTCCAGGCCAATTCCCGGTATGTTGCCTGAGTCCTGTCAGTGAATTAAAAACTGTGCTTTTTCCGGTATTGGGATTTCCAGCGAGTGCCACAACAAAATCCCAATTTTCCATATCCACTCCCAGCTTTTTTAAGTTTGCAGCATGATGCACTGGACAGGTAGCACACCCTGCCTGATCCTGAGATTCAATTATTTCTGCCTGATTATTTTTTTTCATTTCTTTTTTCATACCATTCTGCCTTTTCCCAAAATCGATTTAATGCCGGGGATATTATTGACTTATTTCCTGCTCTTTTTCCGATATAGGATCAACTTTTATTAATCTGGCTTGTGAGCTTCGTAAAGCAATTACCGATCCTCTAATCCGATAAGCTGTAGGATCTCCACCGGGGTTGACCATTTCTACACCTACTACTGTTCCTGGAATTATTCCCAGGTCAAACAACCGGCGACGCTCTACCCCCCTGCTCAGGGAGGAAATTGCCGTGACTGTGCCTTTTTCACCAACCAGCAACGTATCCAGGGGAACTCCCGGGAGATCTTGTTCACGGACATCTTCAACCAGCGCAACAACCGAGATATTTGCAGCTACGATTGGGGCAAGGACATGTTCCTGGTCTTCACTCCAGAAGCGGATCCTGTCAGATGTACTTTCATCTACTTCAACAATCATGTGAGGGTGGAGATCTTCCGCAACAATCTGGGCATAAATTAGCTCAGGTTCATCTTCAATATGAACGATCCTGGCTAAGGTTTGAACCGGTAAATCCGACAGGGGGAGACCGCCATGCGATACCAATTCTCCCGTTGCAGTGGGAATCGGATCTCCATGGGGGTCATGGGTTGGATTCCCTAAACGGGCAGATAATCTTTCAGTTTCCTCTACGGTTAACTTATGTTCCAGCCGTTCAGCCTGCTGATGCCAATCAGCTTCCTGAAAACCTGTGGAATCTGCCAGGTATCTCTCCCATAAACGGTGAGCTCGAACGATCTGGATGGCTGTATTTCTACCAGCTGGAGTTAAACTGAATCGATTAGCACTCATTTCCAGCATCCCCCTGGCCTGGGTAATAGCCAGGATTTCAGAAGTCCGACCCAAGCTGGTAGAGAGAACTCCCGCCAGGCTTTCCAGTGTGGCCGACTTTTGGTTTCGTTCACATTTAAAGATGTACTTTAACGTATCTTCGTTTAATACCTTTTCAGTTAATTCACGTCGTTCCTGGATCCGCCAGAATAAACCGGTCTGTGGCCAAAATACAAGAACGGATACTGCAATCAGACTGCTACCAATTAATAAAGCGATCAATGGATCAATCATTAATGAACTCCTTTAAAGATCCTGCTGGATCTCGAAAAAATCAGCCTTCATCGTGGATCTCTACCTGAACCTGAGCTGTTACACTGGCCCCGAGCACAATTTCCTCCTCCTGACCAACCACCTGGATCCGGAGATTGTTATCATAGGGGGAAAAATCTATCACTCTGAATTCGGTCCCAGGGACTAGTCCCTGTTTTTCCAAATATCGGAGAAAACCCGGATCGTCATCACTTACGGAATGAACCACTCCTTGCTGTTCAGGACGCATATCGTGCAGGTAAGAAGAAGGATGATCGGGCATTTCCAAATTTCGATTTGGAATGGGTTCACCGTGTAATCCCCGCTGAGGATCACCCAGAACCGCCGCTACTCGTTCTTCAAAATTTTCCGAGATTACGTGTTCCAGGCGGTCAGCTTCGGCATGAACCTGGTCCCAGGAATACCCTAATATCTCGTGTAGAAAGAGTTCAAGCAGTCTGTGGTGTCTCAGAATTTCCAGGGCCACTTTCTGTCCCTCATCGGTTAATGCTACTCCCTGATGCTTAATGTAATCAAGCATCGCTGGCTCTTCATTGGCAAGACGTTGGATCATATCCGTCACTGATGCCGGGCTGACAGCCAGGGCATCAGCAATTTGACCAGTACCAACTCGCTCATTCTCAGCGGACAGTTTATAGATCACTTTCAGGTAATCCTCAACTGTATCCGAAAAACGCCTGCTCATATACCCTCCTGTTTTTGCAATTCTAAATAATATTTTAGACTAATCTAAATTTTTGTCAAGTCTCATTTTGGGGAAGATTATTAAGTTGGATTATTATCTGTTCCAGAAGGGAAAATGTATATTATTGAATATTCTTAATTCTGGTTACGTTTTATTAATTTCCACGTTGACTTATTTAATCTTTCTGTTACAATAATTGTCAATCTTTTGCAATTCGGTCAATATTATTAATCAGGAGATCAATGTTAAATCGTTTTAAAGCTATTGTTAATGAATATCCCCGGACATTCTGGATCGTCATCCTGGGCATGTTTATTGATAAACTTGGTGGAATGTTGGTATTCCCGTTTTTTGGTTTGTATATCACTTCAAAATACAACGTGGGGATGACCGAAGTTGGTTTACTGTTTACTATTTTTGCAGTTACTGGAGTGTTCGGCAGCCTGATCGGTGGAGCGCTGACTGATAAATTTGGCCGGAAAGTCATCATTATTTTTGGATTGGCGATCAGCTCGATAAGCTCCCTGATGTTGGCCTTTGCTCCCAACCTTAATTTTATTTATCTGGCGGGATTTATTGTGGGATTATTTGGGAATGTGGCCGGACCTGCTCACCAGGCCATGATCGCCGATATTCTGCCAGAAGATAAACGGACAGATGGCTTTGGAATCCTTCGTGTGATCGCAAACCTGGCAGTCGTAATTGGTCCCGCAATTGGAGGATTATTAGCTGCTCGTTCCTACACACTGCTGTTTATGATTGACATTGTTACAAGTTTAATAACCGCAGTGATCATCTTCCTTTTAGTACCAGAAACTAAACCGGTTCCAACATCCGATCCTGGCGAAAAGACCCAGGCAGATCAAACAATTCTTGAGACACTGGCCGGATATCTTAAAGTAACCAAGGACCAGATTTATCTAATATTTATTTTTGGATCATTATTAATGGTCCTGGCCTACATGCAAATGAACACCACTTTGTCAGTATTCCTGCGAGATGATCACGGTATTCCTGAGCGAGGCTACGGCTTATTATTAAGTCTGAATGCCAGCATGGTGGTCCTTTTTCAATTCTGGATTACCAGGAAGATCAAAAGATTCGCACCGATGAAAGTCATGACTTGGGGCATGGTGATTTATGCAGTGGGTTTCAGCATGTATGGCTTCGTTTCATCCATTCCGCTCTTCATCCTTGCCATGGTCATCATCACTATCGCAGAAATGCTGGTCTCTCCAGTTGGACAAGCGGTAGTTGCCAAGCTATCTCCTGAAGACATGAGGGGGAGGTACATGGCAGTTTATGGTTTCTCCTGGACCTTACCCACCGCGTTCGGTCCCCTGGCAGCTGGATTTATCATGGACAACTACAATTCCAACTGGGTTTGGTATGCGTGCGGGATCATCATGCTTTTATCCGCCAGTATTTTTGCCTGGCTGCAGCTTAAAGCATCCGATCGGTTTGCGAGTATCAATGGAGATAAAACCTCCCTCGAACCAGAGGGGCTTCCGGGGTAATTTTGGGAGAAGTCTGGGATCATCAAAACGTCGGCTATAGTTGACCAGCATACTGATTTATGGCATAATCAGCCCAATATATTTTACACAAGCAATAATGAAAACGAGTAAGACTGTCTAAATCTGCCAGCGAGCCCGGAAATGGTGGAAGCCGGGTTAGAAACGGCAGTCTGAAAATCCTTTCGGAGCTGAGAACTGAACGCCGTAGGCAAGTAAGGGATCCGGGTTCACCCCCGTTATCAGCGTGCGAGGCTAAATAGCAGGAAATAATCAGCTGAGAGTCCTCGCCAAGAGCCCGCCAAACAGCGGGAACACGGGTGGTACCGCGTGAGTTGATACTCTCGTCCCGACAGGGATGAGAGTTTTTTATTTTGGAGGCAGGATGGCTATCAAAAAAGCGCCCAACGAAGTTGACTTTATCCAATTGGAGCATCAAACCCTGCAATTTTGGGATGAAATTGAGGCATTTGAAACCCTGAGAACTATCCATAAAGGAAAATCTCCCTGGTCATTTATCGACGGACCTATTACGGCCAACAATCCCATGGGAGTCCACCATGGATGGGGAAGAACTTACAAAGATTTATTCAATCGTTTCTGGGCTATGAATGGCCGTGAACTTCGTTATCAAAACGGATTTGACTGTCAGGGATTATGGGTAGAGGTAGAAGTTGAGAAGGAAAAAGGATTCAAATCTAAAAAGGATATCGAGAGTTACGGTCTGGATAAATTTGTACGCGAATGTAAAGCACGGGTCCTGAAGTACGCTGCAGTTCAAACAGAGCAATCCATGCGCTTGGGTTATTGGATGGACTGGAATAAACCTGACTTTCTCCGGGAGTTAGCGGATAAATTACTGGAAGATCCCCTACAGGAAATCACTGTTCCAGGACCAAATGGACCTGTGACAGACACCGTTGAGCAAATTATTGGCCGGTTGGGCCTCCAGGAACTTGGCGGTAGTTATTTCACATTTTCCAATGAAAATAATTTCATGATTTGGAAGTTCTTGAAAAAAACCTGGGAGAATGGTTGGCTTTACAGGGGAGCTGATGTAATGCCCTGGTGCCCTCGCTGTGCAACTGCAATTAGCCAACATGAAATAGTCACTGATGGTTATGCAGAACTCACTCACCGCTCTATTACACTGCGGTTCCCACTTCGCGATCGACCAAACGAATCACTACTGGTTTGGACCACAACGCCCTGGACATTAACATCAAATGTTGCAGCTGCAGTTGGGGCTGACCTAACCTACCTGAAAGCACAGGTGAAATTACCCGGATCAAATGGAGAAGAAGACCACGTTGTTTATCTCTCCAAAGGAACTTCCGCTATGCTCCGGGGAAAGTACAAAATTCTCGGTGAGCTGAAAGGAGCAGAGATGGAGGGCTGGACCTACGATGGTCCGTTTGACGATCTACCTGCAGCAAATACTTCCGGCGGCATCACCGAGCTGAAAGAACTCCGGGAAGGCCTTGAAAAAAGTGCCGTAGAGGCGCATCAGGTAATCTTGTGGGAAGAGGTAGGAGAAGATGAGGGCACAGGGATTGTCCATATCGCTCCAGGCTGCGGTGCGGAAGACTTCCAGCTTTCATTTGAATACTCTCTCCCGCGAATCGCCCCGCTAACTGAAGAGGGCTATTTCATCGATGGTTTTGATTGGATAACCGGCAAACATGTCTCAGATGTAACTGATGATATTTTTGAGAACCTGGAAGAAAAGGGCGTTCTTTACCATGTAGAACCCTATACTCACCGTTACCCAACCTGTTGGCGCTGCAAAACCGAACTGGTCTTCAGACTGGTAGATGAATGGTTCATCAACATGGGTGAAAATTACCAGAAGCCCCGAGAGGAATTATCTACGGAAGAGAAAGAGTCCAGTCTGCGCTACCAGATCATGGATGTCGTGGATAAAATTCGCTGGATACCGGATTTTGGACACGCCCGTGAATTGGATTGGCTGCGAAATATGCACGACTGGATGATTTCAAAAAAACGGTACTGGGGATTGGCTTTGCCAATCTGGGTTTGCGAAGATTGTGATCATTACCATGTGATAGGCGATGAAGAGGAGTTGGAAGAAAGAGCCATAGAGGGATTTGATGCCTTTAAAGGGCATACACCTCACCGCCCATTTATCGACGAGGTAACGCTGGCATGTGATAAATGCACCGGAAAGATGACCAGGATTCCTGATGTAGGTAATCCCTGGTTGGACGCAGGCATTGTGCCCTTCTCAACTCTGAGCTACCGGACCGACCCGGATTTTTGGAATAAATGGTATCCAGCTCACTGGATCAGCGAATCATTCCCGGGTCAATTCCGGAATTGGTTCTACAGTTTACTTGCCATGGGGACCGTGCTGGACAATTCACCCCCGTTCCTGGAGAACTTCAGCTACGCCAGCTTGCATGCAGAAGACGGCCGGGAAATGCATAAATCCTGGGGCAATTCAATAGAATTTAATGAAGCTGCGGATAAGATGGGCGTGGATGTTATGCGCTGGCTTTACAGCGCTCATAAACCAGAAAACAACTTGTTATTTGGTTACCATCGCGCTGAGGAGACCCGGCGCCGATTCATAATACCTTTCTGGAATGTGTATTCTTTCTTCACTACCTATGCAGAAATTGATGGATGGTCACCCGAGATCAAGAAGTTTGACCCGGATTATCCTGAAGGGCCTACTCCAGAAAGCCAAAATCCGCTGGATCGTTGGATCCTTGGCCGGCTAAACCAGACCGTTGAACAGGTCACAACCGACCTTAATAACTCGAATGCATTTAATGCGACTCAGGGTTTTGAGGTTCTCCTGGATGACCTGAGTAACTGGTATGTCCGCCGATCCCGGAGAAGGTACTGGAAAACCGAAACCGATTTGGATAAAAATACTGCCTACCACACACTCTGGCATGTTCTAGTAAAAATGATCCGATTACTGGCTCCGGTTATCCCTTTTCTTACCGAAGAAATTTATCAAAACCTGGTCCGTTCTGTATTCCCGGATGCTCATCAAAGCATCCATCATACTCTCTGGCCTGTTACAGATCAAATCGTCATTGACCAGAAG
>JAZFRV010000176.1:0-9167 GCA_036445875.1 Anaerolineales bacterium | reverse complement strand
AACCCATACTGCAGGTGCCCTGGTCAGGGAACCGTTATTCATCCCTGAGAGCAGCACAGTCAGAGCGTTGATGGGTCTTTTCCGGACTCAAAGTCGTCACATCGCCATAGTTCTGGATGAGTACGGCGGCACAGCTGGTTTGATTACTCTCGAGGATGCCCTGGAGGAAATTGTCGGTGAAATCAGCGATCCTTTCGATGAAGAAACTCCCGAAATACAGCGGATCAACCAGGATACTGTCATGGTGGATGGGCTGGCCGCCATCGAAGATGTTAACCAAATTCTGGGAACAAACTTTAATGATCCAAACTATGACACCATTGCCGGGTTTTTATTAGGTTACCTGGATCATATCCCTGTCCAGGGAGAAACTATCGTTTTGACAGGGGGAGTTCAACTGCAGGTAGCAGCTATGGATGGGTTAAGAATCTCAAAAATTCAAATTCGGGGTGTGTGATCTCAATGCAGTCTGAAGCGAGAAATAAACCAAAATTTGTGCGAATTTCGGTAAATGTTCCCCATGTCCGGGGAGTTTACGATTATCATTTACCAGATTCGATTCAACAGGATCTAAAAATCGGCCAATTGGTGACCGTTCCTTTTGGGCGGCAAACCGTTCAGGGAATTATCATTGATTTTCCAGAGACACCGGAAGTTCCCCAAACCAAAGCAGTAGAAAAAATACTGGATCACCTGCCGGTGGTAACCCCTTACCAGATCCAGCTAGCGGACTGGATAGCTCGGGAAACACTCTCTCCCCTGGGGGTGACTTTACACGCGATGCTGCCAGGTGGCTTAAGCGTAAAAGTGGACAGTGAATATCAACTTTCAGCCCACAGCCTGGAGCTGTTAGAAGCGGATCTACCGCTATTGGAGGATTTAACCCGCGCTCAATCCAATCTGTTGGATTTGCTCATCCGCCGCGGTCCATTACGAGGACGGCAAATTGATCGGGCCTTACCTCAGAAAAATTGGCGGAATACCGCCGGAGCTTTGGAGCGCAGGGGAGTGATCACCGGCAAGTCTACCTTAGGATCTCCATCGGTAAAACCTAAAACAGAACGTCGTCTCCAATTCACCGGTGAAGAGACTGATGCTTTAAACCAGATGGATACCCTGGCCAAAAAAGCCTTTCCAAAAGCCCTGCGCCGCAGACAGGATATTATCCGATTGGTGATGGAGAAGAAGGATGAGATTGCTCTGTCCGAGATTTACCAACAAACTGGCGGAAATCTAAACGATCTTAAACAACTTGTCCAACGGGGACTGGTTCAAATCCGGGAAGTATCTGTCCTGCGGGATCCATTGAAACATGTCCAGGTGATCGCCTCCGAACCACCGATTCTTACAGCGGATCAAAAAAAGGCCTGGGATACAATCCTGAAATCATTTGTGAATGAGAGGCCAAAACCCTTCCTGCTATTTGGTGTGACAGGATCCGGAAAAACAGAAATCTATCTGAGGGCAGTAGACCAGGCTCTCGCTTTAGGAAAACAAGCGATTATTCTCGTCCCAGAGATAGCCCTGACTCCTCAAACCGTCAGCCGATTTATGAGCCGCTTCCCAGAACAGGTAGGAGTACTGCATTCAGAACTCTCTCCAGGAGAACGTTATGATACCTGGCGCATGGCTCGCGAAGGCAGGCTTTCCATCATTGTCGGCCCTCGAAGCGCCTTATTCACACCTTTTCCCGATCTCGGCCTGATCGTTGTGGATGAGTGCCATGATGGATCTTATTATCAGAGTGACATTTCCCCTCGTTATCAGGCGGTCGAATCCGCTGCCGCTTATGCAAAAATAACCGGGGCTGTTTGCATCCTGGGTTCGGCCACACCAGATATTTCCAATATGTACCGAACCTCTCAAGGAGAGTGGCATCATCTGGGGCTACCGAAGCGAATCCTTGCCCATCGCGATTCCATCCAGAGACAATTGAAGGATACAGGTTTGGAAGCAGAATCTACCCGGTATCAAACTCTGAATGAAAACCTTCAAATAGCTGATCTTCCGCCAGTAAAAATCGTAGATATGCGGATTGAACTAAAAGAGGGTAACCGCTCCATATTCAGCCGGTCATTAAGGGAATCCCTATTTTCCACATTGGACAAAAATCAACAGGCGATTCTGTTCTTAAACCGCCGCGGCAGCGCTTCCTATGTCTTTTGCCGGGATTGCGGAAACGCTTTACGCTGTCCCCGCTGTGATATATCGCTGACGGTACATAAATTCGCAAATGTATTGCTGTGTCATCACTGCGATTACCGGAGAAAGATTCCACAAACCTGTCCTGCCTGTGGGAGTTCCCGTATCCGCCATTTGGGAACCGGGACCGAGCAGGTAGAATCCGCTCTCCAGGACCTGATTCCAGGTATTCGCACCATGCGCTGGGATCGAGATACAACCCGAACAAAAGGGGCTCATTGGGAGATCATGGAAGATTTCTCCTCTCACCAAGCTGATGTCTTAATTGGGACCCAAATGCTTGCCAAAGGATTAGATCTACCATTAGTAACCCTGGTAGGTGTAGTGCTGGCAGATACCGGACTTCACCTGCCAGATTACCGGGCTGCAGAGCGAACTTTTCAGGTATTAACGCAAGTAGCAGGGAGGGCGGGACGAAGTCCACTCGGGGGAGAGGTGATATTGCAAACCTTTAATCCGGATCATTATGTGATTCAGGCTGCTTCCCAGCATAATTACCAGGATTTTTACCAACAAGAATTGGAGCACAGGAGAGATCTCAGGTATCCTCCTTTTGTGAAATTGGTCAGGCTGGAATACCGGTCAGTAGATGCAAAAGCCGCTGAAGCAGCAGCGCGTGCCTATGCCTCCACACTTGAGGGATGGATTAAATCGGAAGGGTACCGTGCTACTCAGCTAGTGGGACCGGTTCCCGCATATTTCACCAGGATCCGGGGGGAAACACGCTGGCAGATCTTATTAAAAGGACCCAATCCAGTAGACCTGGTAGGCAAACATCCACCAGGGCCAGAATGGATCATTGAGGTGAATCCACCAGCCATTCTCTAAATATGGGGGTAATAACAACAATTTTCGATGACTTAATATCTTAAGGTCCGTTATTTGTAGCGTTTCACAAAACTTTCCATCCGCTCTAATGCTTTTTCAATATTTTCATACCGGGTTGCATAGGAACAGCGCACAAAACCAGCGCCACCGGAGCCGAAAGCCGAACCGGGAACAACCGCTACCTTTTCTTCCTCCAACAGGTGCTGGGAGAACTTTTCGTCATCAAGCCCTGTACAATTAATTTTCGGGAAAGCATAAAATGCGCCCTGCGGCATAAAAGTCTCCAGGCCAATTTCATTTAGCCCGTTGACTATCAACTGACGGCGGCGGTCATATTTAACTCGCATTTCTTCCACATGTTCGGCGCCAATCCGGACAGCCGCCAGCGCTGCCAGCTGGGACATGGAAGGTGCGGACATGATGGTATATTGATGGACTCTGACCAATCCCTGTAAAATCTCAGCCGGGGCAGCTGCGTATCCAACGCGCCAGCCTGTCATCGCATAGCTTTTTGAGAAACCCCCCAATGTAATTGTGCGTTCTTTCATTCCCGGCAACGATGCAAAACAGACATGTTCCACGCCGTAGACCAGGCTGTCATAAATTTCATCTGAAATTACCAGCAAATCATGTTTTTCTGCAATTCGGCTGACCTCAAGCAAAGTTTCCCGGCTTGCTACCGCGCCAGTTGGATTGTTTGGAAATCCAATGAAAATCGCTTTGGTCTTCGGTGTGATTGCAGCTTCAATTAATGAGGGTTCAGGCTGGAAATTATTTTCCATTGAACCGGGAACTTCGACGGGGACACCGCCTGCTAGAATCACTTCGGCCTGGTAGGACACAAAACAAGGTGTAGGGATAATGATTTCTTCACCAGGATTAATTACCGCCGTCAGCGCCAAGTATAAGGCTTCCGATACACCAACCGTTACCACCACCTCATCAATAGGGTCATATTTAACCTGGTATTTTTCCTCAAGGTAGTCAGAGATCGCTTCCCTGAGCTCAAAAATACCGGCATTTGAAGTGTAGTGGGTCTCCCCATTTCTGATAGCATCAATTCCTGCTTCAAGAATGGGTTCAGGTGTTGTAAAATCCGGTTCCCCAATACCAAGCGAGATCACATCATCCATGGTGGCAACAATGTCAAAGAATTTCCTGATGCCCGAAGGTTTAAGTGTAGCTACACGTTTGGAAATAAAATCTCGGCTCATTGAGCTCCTTTTAGGAAAAGTTGTGTTGATTTAGGAATCAAATTTCCAGATCTGTATTGTCCCCGACGGTAATGGAATAGGGACCTCCCTTTAACCGGGAGTTTTGCCCTATCATTGATCCATCCAGGATTGCATCTTCAATCTGCGAGTTTTTCTCCACAATGGTATTCTGGATATTACTGCCCAGGATCCGGCAGCCGGCCTCGATAGTTGCGTGGGGGCCAATCACTGATGACTCTACCTCCGCTTCGGGGTGAATATAAACAGGAGGAATTATTTTCACACCGATCCTCTGTCCAGCTTTTTCGGAGTTATCATGTCCATGGTCCAATAAATAACGATTGGTTCCCAAAACAGCTTCGAAAGTACCGGCATCCAACCAGATATTAACTTTCTGAGTGCGCATGGAGCAAGAATCACCATCAAGCATAATATTTATTGCATCTGCCAGGAAAAATTCCCCTTTTAACTGGACTTTCTGGTTTATCTGTTCTTCAATCGCCAGGATTAAATCCTGCCCGTTCTTGAAATAGTAAAAACCAACTAGAGCGAGGTTATTATCCATGGCTTGCGGTTTTTCAATTAATCGTGTAACCTGCTGGTTTTTACCTACCTCGGCAACTCCGAAACGCCGGGGGTCTGGAACTGGTTTTACCCAGGCAACGATATCAGATTCTTCCTGTTCCAGGAATGACAGATCGGTTTCAATCAAGGTATCTGCAAATACCATGATCATCGGGCCATTAATATGTTCCCGGGCCAAGTAGATGGCATGGGATTGGCCGCGCATTTCTTCCTGAACCACATAGTGCACAGTCAGGTCAGGATGTTCTGTTTCCATAAATTCCCGAATCTTGTCCCCAAGATAACCAACAATGAACACAAATTCCATTTTCAGGTCGCTGGGCAAGGTAGAGAAAGTATCCAGCACATGCTCAATAACAGTTTTTCCTGCCACGCTGATCAGCTGTTTGGGTCGGCTCCAGGTATGCGGTCTGAGCCGCTTTCCGAACCCGGCCATTGGAATGACAATTTTTAGGGTCTTATCCATTATTTCACCTTTTCTCAATCTTGTTCCGGAAATTTATTATAACGGAGAGCATCTCCTTCAGGTACTGACAAAAGGCACGCCCAATCTCTCAAACTAATCTGGGAGCGATCTTCAGGCCAGCTCATCTTCTAATTCTGAGAGAGTTATTTCTATCAGCTTGACAGCCGCGCCTAGGGTATCTGAATCAAACGAAAGGTTCGCTCCAGCGGCCCGATAAAGATCTGGAAGTGAGGCTGTTCCACCCAACGCCAGTGCCTGTCGGTAATCCCGGAGCGCTTGGGCCTGGTCTTTTTTGGCATTTTCCCAGATTTGGAATGCTCCCAGGGTTGCCAATCCATATTCAATATAATAAAACGGCACCTGATGGATATGAAGTTTTCGATGCCAGCCGGTCTTCTTCACATCCTCGCAGCCATCCCAATCGATTCCGGGCATATAATAATCAATCAATTCCGACCATTTCTCATCACAGGCATCGGGATTGCTGGCAAGCTCATGGTGCTCATAAACCCAGTGCTGAAAATCTACCACGACTGCCATGTAAGGCCAAAAGAGAAGTTTTCCTTCCAGGTTTAATAACCTGAAGCGGGCTGCATCTTGCGGGGACATAAACCCTCCCCGATCTTCCGAAAGGTAGGGTTCAGCCAGCAGCTCCATGGCAGTTGAGGCAACTTCTGCAAATTCCATGTCAACCTGCCACTGGTGGTGATAAGGCAATCCAATCAGCTCAAAGACATGGAATGCATGGCCGCTTTCATGGAAAAGCGTAGCCAGGTCGTCCCCTTGCCCAACCGCATTCATAAAAATAAACGGCTCACAAAGGGTTGCGAACGAGGTGCAGAAACCACCTGGGCCTTTCCCTTTTCTATTCATTAAATCCAGCAGGTGCTTTTCTTGCATGGATTTAAAATATTTACCCAATACTGGATCCAACTGGTTAAGAATATCCCCCACACGGGTAATGAATTCCTCCTCAGTCTTAAATGCCTGGATAGCAGGAAGGCTGAAGGTGGATTGGTTGTCCAACAAGTCCCAGGGTCGAACCTGGTCTATCTCCAATCGGCTTTGATAGCGATCGTAAATCCGTGAGGCAGCCGGGACTGCCACTTCTTTGACAGCATTTAGAAATTGCCGGCTCTCGGTAGGGCTGTAATTCAGGCGAAGCTGCTGCTGCCAACGGAATGCCCTGTAATCTTGAAAACCCGCATTTGATGCCAATTTTCCACGGACATTCATAAACTTCTTCCAGAGCTCATTAATCGCTTTCCTGTCTTTCAGCTGCCGTTGGGATAAGAGTTCCCAGAGTTCTTTCCGGACATCTCGATCTGTGGTCAAAATAGCCGCTTTTACCTGCACCAAGGTTAATTCTTCCCCTTTCCATTGAATAGTTTGGGCGCCGAGGATTTTACTGTACTGTGATCCCAGTTTATTTTCTTCCGTCATCAAAGGCAGGTTTTCCTCACGGAATAAATTTGCTTCCACCTGCATCTTTTTGAGGGCCAATTCCATTCCCCGGGGCGTCAATTCACTTTCCAAGATTTTCTCTTTTAATGCCTGGTCGGCAGCCTTTATGGAAGGATACACATTGTCTAAAAAATCATGATACTGTTTCTCCGCTTCTTCGTCAGTTGTATCCAGTTCAGTTGCCAACTCTAATCGGGCATATCTTTCATCGACTAATTTCCTCAGATCAGACCATTGTTGCATCCACGAATCCTGAGAGTCTTCGGTCAGCTCAAAATCCTCCAGCTGTTGATATAAGGGCTGGATACCTTCCCAGTTCAGGGATCTAAATTCTTGAAATGCAGGAGTTTTCATTTTGGAATTCCTTTTTTTTTATTTTCTACCTTATTGGATCTGGCTTATTTTGTTTTCAGATATGATCTCAAATTGAATAAAACCCTTATTCTGGTCCCCATCCTGAACTGTACCATAGCAGATATGCCCCTAAGTGAACCTGCCAATAGGATTCTTCGTGGAGCCCGGGATATTGATGCCAGGAATGGGGAATTCCCAATTCTGACAATAAATTTTCTAGGTCTGCAGCATTCTCAAGGTTGGTATCATCACCCCCAACATCAAGATATATTCGAGGGATTTTTGATTGGGGGATACCAGTAAACCAGCCGGGGATTCTTTCCAAATCACCGTAAAACAAGGGGGAGCTGTGCACACCAACGGATTTGAATAATCCCCAATTCAGGAACCCGATCCGAACTGCCCAGTTACCCCCCCGGGACAACCCGCCAATCGCCCGATTCTCTCTCCCAACCTGAGTTTGAAAATGTGTGTCCACCCAGGGGATAAGATCTTTGACGAGGTGTTCACCAAATGGGTTTTCAGGGAGAGGGATCCAGCTGTTTTCCTTAGGCATGATGATAATCAAGGGAGGAATTTCACCTTTATTGATTAAGAGATCTGCTTGTTCATCAATACCCAGGTCATCCCATTGGCCATCTGTCTCAGTTGCCCCATGCATCAAATACAACGTGGGATATTTTTGATCCAAATTTGCACCATAACAGGGAGGAGTGTAGATGCGGCCGGATATTTCAGCCTGGGTTCTAAGAACTGGAAAGGAATAAAATTGGATAGAACCCTGTTCTTCCAGGCAGGGAGCATCCCCAGATGGGGGGGTGCCGCTGAGTGGTTCCAATGTTGAAGCTGGATCTTGAATTGGTGTATTTTCAATCGATGCAGCAGGTAAAATCGTTGGCGTGCCAGATACTTCAGCCGGAGAAGATGTCACTATAGCATCCGGGATAGTTGGCACCCCACTGCCGCAAGCGGTCAGCATTAGGATCAAAATTAAGCCAAGAATCCAGGAGAGTTTCAAGCGAATATCCTTAACCCTTGGTGGTTTTTGGTTTTAGTTCGGGAGCAGTCTTTTTATCTGGAAGGGAATCTGCCTCTTCTGCTTCAGTCTTAGTTTCTTCAGGAATTTCTTCTTCCATCTGGATTTTTCCCCTCAAGTAAGCTCCTTCTTCTGTAGAAAAACGAACAGTAGTAACATCGCCCCAGACTCGTCCTGTACGACGGATTTCCACGCGTTTGGCCTGGATATCACTTCGGACAGACCCGCTTACAATCACTGTATCAGCTTTGATCAGGTCGCTTTCCACTCGTCCTTTTTGATCCACAATAATTAATCCTTCCAGCTCAATTTTTCCTTCAAACAAACCTTCAATCCTGATGCCGCCTTTCCCGGTGAGTTCACCTTTTAAGCTGGTGTTCTCACCAAGGATGGAGGTTACTCGAATCTGAGCTGGTACCACATCAAGTTTTTGGGCAGGTTCTTCACGTCTCTTGAACATAAAGTCTCCAAATATTTTTTTCTATTAGGTAGAGGATCTTATGAAATCTAGATCAGTTACAATAAACCGCCAAGGTTTACTCCTCCAGGGTTCAGGTACGCTATCCAGTCCTATCCGGGGTGTTCTTTGAATTAACCTTGTCGGAATATCCATGTTTTCCTCAATAAATACAATCGCATTCTCACTGCAGGTGTCAATGCCGTTCATTTCACCGTTAATCCCAAACGCCTGGCAGAGCTTGGCTGGCCCATCCGTCCACTGCTTTTGCGGTCTTCCATTTCTGCGCTCGTTAATCAGATCCAATCCTTCCTCTGGTTGAATTCCCCGGATTAATACAGCTCCGGGATATCCTTCCTTTTCGGTTACAAAATTCAGCAGCCAGTGTATACCATAGACAAAATATACATAGGCTCTTCCGGGAGGACCATACATGATTTTTGTTCGCGGCGTTTCCCCGGCCCGGCAGTGACAAGCCAAATCTTCCTCACCCCGGTAAGCCTCAGTCTCAACGATCATACCGGCAATCCGCCTATCACCTTCCATGCGAACGAGTCTTTT
>JAZFRV010000175.1:0-5282 GCA_036445875.1 Anaerolineales bacterium | reverse complement strand
CCCATAAACAATCTTATTTCAGCTCCATTTTCTTTCAGCAGGCGAAAGACATCCTGGGGTGTTTCAGCCTTAATATATTCAAATTCGGGTAAACCGGGACGCGCCAACATCAGGTAAACCTCCTACTTGTCCATGAATTTATTTGCTCTTTCAGTATAAATCTCATTATATTAAGTATTCAATTGGAATTTATCCCTCTGAAAAAGCAAGGAGAACAACTCAATTCTTTTACTCAATTTTGGTATGTATATCCCCAAAAAGGGTAGTTGAAAGAGATTTTTTGATTATACACCGCTAAAAACGGAGATTGCAGTTACTATTTTCCTATTCTCTGTTGTATAGTGTCAATAAAAAATAGGCATCCGCCTGGGGGGGATGCCTATTCTATAGTTATTTAGTTGGGTTTATAGATCTACAGCTTCTGGCGGTGTAAAGATCAAGAAAACTGCATTGATCAATATACCTAGAACTGCTGCAGTTGCAATCGCCGGTAATCCGCTGGGGAAAATTCCCTGCAGGATGGGGATGGGTAGGAATCCACCATCATAACCAATATTGCCGCCGATGCCAATCACCATGATTACCGCTCCGATCGCCAGGTTGCGGGGGTTAAAGAGACTGACATTGTTCTCGACCATGAGAGCAATACCCTGCATACCGATCACACCGAACAAGTAGATTGCCAATCCACCCGTGACTGCAAGGGGGACTGAGGCAACCAGCTTTTCCAGTTTGCCGATGAATCCGAGCATCATGGAAATGGCGCCGGCCATGATCAGGACCGGGCCGGAATAGTTCAGCGTAATTGCCATTAAGGAGTTGTTTTCACCGTAGTTTGTTCCGGCAGTAGAACCGAATAAACCATTGATGAAGTCTCCGATGCCGTCCAGGATCAGGTTAAAACCAATATGCTGATCAAGCTCATAGGGCTCTTCGCCAATTTTTTCGGCATAACGATCAACATAGAGACTGATCTGGTACAGGTGGGCAGTGGACTCAGGAATGGTGGCAATTGCCATGATGCTGATGCTGAAAATTGCCGTGACGACCATGGCTCCTGAGAAAGTCGGGAAGGTGAAATGAGGCACTACAAACCAGCTGGCAGCTGCAACACCAGAAAAATCAACTTGGCCCAATGCAAGGGAGACCAGGTATCCGGTGATTGCGCCCAAAAGTATGGGGATCATGCCAACAAATCCTTTACCGCGCAAATACACGGACAGCAGGATGGTGACAACCAGGCTGATAATAGCAACCATCCAGTTTGCGGCAGCCATATCCAGAGCTGCATATCCAAGACCAAAACCGATGATGCATGCTACAGAGCCCGTGACGACCGGGGGTAAAACTTTGTCAATAGCTTCTTTACCAACAGCTTTAATGATAAAACCTATGATGATATTGATGACACCTGTTACCAGGATTCCGGCCTGCATGAGGCTGATTAACTCGTCGCTTGCAGGAACTCCCCACTGAGCGCCAGTAATTGCCAGGTAGGCAGTCAGATAGCTGAAGCTTGATCCATAAAACAGGGGGATGAATTTTCCAATCCGCCATTTTGACAAAACCAAAGCCACAATTGTTGCCATGCCAGCAACAAATAATACAGTTGAGAGATGGAAACCGGTCAACAAGGCACAAAATGCCGTTGCTGGGAACATGGTAAGCACATGCTGAAACCCTAAGATGATCATTTTCCCAATCGGGGGAACTTCATTTGGAAGATAACCTGGTATTGTTCTGTTCTTAATAGACATTAATTTTCTCCTTTGAGTTATCATGGTGTACAAAAAAACTCAGGATCAAGAATTACTGATCTGAGCCAGAACCATGTTTTCCAAAACCACCTCCTCATCCCAGGCTATAACTAATAGAGATAGATCAAGATAATAGGAATCCAATATGTTAAACAACTATTAAGAAGGTTAGTTTCGGTATTTATGTATAACTAATAATAAGAATTATCCCAATAATCACCAATATTACTACACCTATCAGCCATTTTGCCCAGGAGGTAGACAACAACCCTCCCACCATATCTTTAGCAATCGCGGCAGCATAATCTTTCTCTGAAGCCCCCTGGTATTCAACCTCCCGGTCTTCTACCTCAGCCGCAGATCTTTCTTCTAAAACCCGGTCCAGGGTCTCAAATGCCTGGCTAATAATGCTCTTGCTAACTGTATCTATCAATCGTTGGCCGACCCCGGCTAATTTTCCTCCGATTTGGACTTCTCCTACATATTTCATCAAGGTACCAGATTCTCCCTGGTCCAAGAGGGTGATATCTCCAGAACCTTTTAGAAAGCCCGGTTTCCCGCGTCCATCCACAGTCATTGTGTAACTTTCGGGAAATTTTTCATTGGATATCACCAGATTGCCAGAAAATTCTCCCGTTACTGGTCCTACCCGGACATTCATTATTGCTTCATATTTATTATCACCTACAGATTCCATTTTTTCGGTACCCGGTAGCGCAGCCGCCATCACATCTGTATCTCGAAATAAATCCCAGACCTGTTGGGGGGGGCCTTTAAAAAGATGCTCACCTTCGACTTTCATGAATTTTCCTCCCGCTTATGAAGCAGTTCAAATAACCGGTTAGGGCTAAGTGGGGTTTCCAGGATCTCCAGATCGTAATCAGGCAGCGCGTTTTCCAGAGCCTGGGCAAATACAGCCGGAACCGGAATCGCCCCTGCCTCACCAACACCCTTGGTACCAAGCTCATTATTGGGTGCTGGAGTATTCATATGATAAACCTCGATCTGCGGCATTTCCGTCGATCCGGGTATCAAATAGTCCGCCAGGCTGGCGTTTAGCAGCTGACCATTCTCGTCATAGTGAAGTTTTTCATAGTAGGCATTGCCAATACCCATCGATACTCCGCCGTGGATCTGACCTTCCACAACCAGCGGATTAAGCAAGGTTCCACAATCCTCGACCGCAACGTATTTTCTAATCTTGATCATCATCGTTTCAGGGTCCACTTCCAGGATCATGCCGTGAACACCGAAAGCTGTTGATCCCAGAGCAGGTCCAAAATATTTAGTGGATTCAAGCCCGGGTTCTGTTCCTGGCTCAACTGCTCCCCGCAGTGGGTTCGCAAGCAGTGCCAATTCTCCCAGGCTAATGGATTTTTCAGGGATATCTGCCACCCGGACCGTGCCATCTTCCAGTTCTAACTCTTCTTCCGGTGTTTCCAGGATTTTGCTGGCCAACTTAAGTACTTTGTGTCGAACGTCTTTAGCCGCGGCATGAACAGCATTGCCCGCGACCACCGCCCCCCTGCTGGCAAAAGTACCGGTTCCCCAATGGAATTCAGCTGTATCACCAGATACCAGGCTAACTTCACTGACCTCTATCCCCAGTTGTTCGGCGATGATTTGGGCAAATGTAGTCATGTGACTCTGCCCCTGAGTACCTACCCCGGTGGCAGCGCTGATCTTTCCAGAGGGTTCCACGGATATCCTGGCTCCTTCATAAGGACCAACCCCTGTTGTTTCTATAAAAGGCACAACTCCGATTCCCACGTGTTTGCCTTCAGCCCGCAAACGAGGCTGCTCTTCGTTTATAAAATCTTCATATCCCAATTCTTCCAGGGCTTTGTTAAAGGCCGCTTCATAATTCCCACTGTCAAACACCAGGGGCACAAATGCCTGATCGATTATTTCATGATTGTAGGGGAAAGCATCCGGAGGAATGAAGTTCAATCGTCGGACTTCCATAGGATCCAACCCTAAGTCCCGGGAAGCGATATCCAGCAAACGTTCTACAACAAAAATTCCTTGTGGTCGGCCAGCTCCGCGCACGGGCGTAACGATGGTTTTATTGGTAAACACCACAGTTAAATCACTTGAGTAATTCTTTACATCATATCCCCCCATGGAATGAGACTGGGAATTAAGGGGTGTGGTAAGACCATACGGGTCATAGGCACCCGTATCGTGAATGATTTTTTGGTTCATACCCAGGATTCGTCCTTCTTTAGACAGGGCCATTTCCACTTCATGAATTTGCTGCCTCTCCTGGGTCGTGGCATAAAAGTTTTCCCGCCGATCCTCAATCCATTTAATAGGTTTTCCTAATTTCATGGATATCCAGGGGAGCACCATCTCCTCAGCATAAAACATCATGATTTTTGGTCCAAAACCTCCCCCCACAAAGGGAGCTACAACACGAACCTGGTGGGTTCGCAGCCCTAATCTGGCGGCCAAGCCATTCCGGATCGGGATGGGAGATTGGGTGGCATCCCAGACAGTTAGATGTTGATTTTTCTGATCCCAATCAGCAACAATGCCCCGATTCTCCATGGCAGCAGCTGCTCCCCGGTCAAGCTCAAATCGACGTTTGATGACCAGGTCAGCTTCGTTCCGGGCACCCTCATAATCCCCTTTACTTTGTTTTAAATGGGCAGCCAGATTCGAATCCAGGTCATCGTGGACCAAAACACTATCTGCCTCCATACATTTTTCCAAGTCCACCACAGCTGGCAAAGGTTCAAAATCAACCAGGATTTCCTCAACCGCATCCTCCGCGATGTAACGGGTTTCCGCCACCACAACCGCGATAATTTCACCGGCATGTTTAACTTTCTCTTTTACCAGCGGCACTTGCCGGCGGGAATGAAATACCACATTTTCAAGGGTTGGCGGCGGGGAAACCAGGGGAGGTCCCGGTTCCCAAGCATCTCCCATATCATCGGCAGTATAGATTGCTACCACTCCGGGTATTTCCAGGGCTGTTTGTATATCTATGCTGATTATATTGGCATGGGCATAATCACTTCGAAAAAAAGCGGCATGAAGCATGTCAGGCAGGTTCACATCACCAACAAATAAGGCCTGACCGGTTAGCAAGCGAGGATCTTCAACCCGTTTTACTCTTTTTCCTATGACTTTATATTCCACAATTTGCTCCTCTTTGATACTCAGTTCAAGCTCAACCAGGGACATCTCTTAAAGATCTTCAGGCATTCATTTTATCAGCTGCTAATTTCACCGCATCAATAATATGTTGATATCCAGTACAGCGGCAAAGGTTGCCGGAAATGGCTTCCCGGATTTCCTCTTCGGTGGGATTTGGATATTCTTCCAGGTAAGGAACCAGAGTGGTCAAAATCCCAGGTGTACAAAAACCGCATTGGAGGGCATGAGCTTCCCGGAAAGCTTCCTGGAGAGGGTGCAGGTCATCCATTGTTCCCAATCCTTCAACTGTCAGGATTTCTTGTCCATCAACCTGGGGTGCAAATAACAGGCAAGATCTCACGGCTTCCCCATCCAGTAATA
>JAZFRV010000174.1:0-3840 GCA_036445875.1 Anaerolineales bacterium | reverse complement strand
TGATGTTTGGAAATCTGATGCGGGAATCTGGCGTGGTGGAACGATTGAGTAAATCTGCCCAGAATGAGATTGCCAATGTCACTACTATCTTCCTTGGTTTGACTATTGGCAGCACCATGTCTGGTGATAGTTTTATTCAAACTGATACCTTATTAATCCTGGGTATGGGTTTGCTGGCGTTTGTGCTGGATACAATGGGCGGTGTATTGGTTGGAAAGGTAATGTATCTGTTATCGGGAAAAAAGTTTAACCCTCTAATTGGCGCCGCCGGGATCAGTGCCTTCCCCATGTCTGCCAGGATTGTTCAAAAAATAGGGCAGGAATATGATCTGGATAATTTCTTGTTAATGCACGCCATGGGAGCAAATGCCGCCGGTCAGCTGGGTAGTGTTGTCGCTGGGGGAGTGGTGTTAATGCTGCTCTCTGGAGCGTTTTAATCCAAGAGGGATCTGGCCCTTTTAAAGATCCAGGTCCCATATTAAGTAGGAAGGAGTAATCGATGAAATGTATTGATCTGACAATCCCTCTGGGGGTGGGAACACCTCCCTGGCCAACCTATATTCCCCTGGAAGTGAAATATTTTAAACGGCTGGCTCCCAATGGCGCTAACGGACAGGTAGTAACCCACTCCAACCACGTTGGAACTCATCTGGATGGGGAAATTCATTTTTATACCCCGGGCAAGGATATCGCAGAACTGGATCTCGATTTCCTGGTCAACGAAGGTGTAATTGTGGACCTGAGTGATGCGGTCGGGGATTATGAAGTCTATACCAGCAAAATGGTTGAGGAACGTGTGGAAGTTAAAGAAGGGGATATCCTGATCATCCATACCGGCTACCACCATTTTGGATGGGATCAACCTACCGCGGATGAAATCCGCTACATGGTAAAACATCCCGGACCAGACCGTGAATTCGCGGAATGGGCGAAAAAGAAAAAACTGCGCTGGATAGGGGTGGATTGCGGCAGCGCGGATCATCCCATGAATACCATTATCCGGGATTGGATGCCTCGCCAGGCTAAAGAAGCTGAAAAGGTATTCCAGAAGAAATATGGAAAACCACTGGCAGAATTTTACGATGACAGCAAGTATCAGCTGATGCATATTGAAATGTTTCCTCACGGCATCATCCATGCTGAATGTATCGGTGGGGATATTGATCTGCTGCTAAATCAGCGGGTAAAGATTGGCTTTTTCCCCTGGCGTTTTGTGGATGGGGAAGCCAGCATCGGCCGCTGTGTGGCTTTTGTGGAAGACGATAAGTATGATGAGCTGATGAAAAAGAAAGCGAAGATGGAAAAGACCAAACACGGTGACGCGTTTGACCCCAATCATGTGGATAGTTTGGATAAGTTGAGCAAATAGAGGTGTTTTACAAAAGAAGTAAAGGAAACGGTTTCCAACAAGGAAACCGTTTCCTTTGTTTAAGCTAAAGCCAGGATCATGCCCGCCAAAACCGCAAATCCTGAGGTACTTCCCCACATTAACATTTGAAGAAGCTCCTTGTCTTTTATTTCTCTTCCAAACAGCAATCCGTCAAATATCTTAAGCAGGCGTTCATCGGCGCTGCCGTCAGCAGCACATACCAGCAAGCTGAAGCTCAATCGGGTTGTCTTATCCAGGGCAAGATCGATAACAGCTTGATTTAATTTTGATAAATAGGATTGGGATAAAATTTCTCCTTTCCCTCTGTTCAGGGCAAGCAGTATTCCAAGTATGAGGTCATCACCTAGAGGTGTCAAACCAGGGCCAACTCCCAGTAAATTTTCTATCTCCCAGGCAAGGTCGGAAACTTTGCCGGATTGAATCGATTTATTAAGGAACACCATTTGTTTAAAAAAATCTGGAAATCCTGGTAAAGGGGCAGGTGTAGCAGTAAATACCATTTCTAACAATGGGAAGAATGGGTTATCCCCGACCAGTGTTTTTGTTTGTTGAAATAGATCATCGAGCAAGTTCTTCTGAAGACCTTTAAATTTTTGGGGAGCAGGGGGGACCCAGATCTCAGGGTTATTAATTGATAACTCCAGTTCCGTTTCAGGAAACACAATCTTGTTACTATGTAAATACGCGATTGTTCTTGGTTTGATCTTTAACAACCCTTCTGGATCCCCCAAAAAGTTTATAGTCAGTGGACCATGGAAATCTTCACAAGAAGCAAAAAGTGTCAGGTCATTTTCTGCTTGTAAATATATACCTCTGCTGGAAGTTCCATATACTTCCAGTGAAGAATTTCGCTGGAGAACCTGATTGGCTTCAAAACCAATTGCTTTAATTTCTAATTTTGTATAGGACATAATCTATCTGGGATTATAACCAGTTCAGCTGGTTTTTGACCCGTGATCAAGGACTGCCAACTCCAGGAGAACAGGAATAAGTTATAATAGCTGTAGAAAAAAACCAAACTTCAGACGGGATTTTTCTTTATTTAAAGGATGATCCCGTTAGCGGAAATCATTGATGGTATTAAAAAAGAACGATCCCTTAAGACTGGATGTCAGCTACCTGGTGAAGGGATCTCCTGGAACACATGAAGAGTTTGAGTTTAGTTTTCCTCAACTTAATTTTTCTTCTAAATTGACCCTGGTTGACATTCAGGGAAAGATTAATATTTCTGTTACAGAAGATGGCGTGGTAGCAGAGGGAAAACTGGGAGCTTTGACTCAGCTGGATTGCAGCCGATGCTTAAATGTTTTCTGGCAGCCCCTGGAAATAAATTTTACTGAAATATTTTCTAACCATCCGGCGGAAGATTCAGGAGAACAAAAACTTTCTGCGGATAGATCTATAGATTTGACTCCAATCATCCGGGATTATGCGACACTGGATATTCCTATTCGTCAAATCTGTGCTGAGGATTGTAAGGGTTTGTGCGCGGTTTGTGGGATGAATCTTAACCAGAAAGACTGTGGACACCGCCAGGAAAGTATTGACCCTCGTATGGAAGGATTAAGGGAGCTGCTGGAAAATAAAGACAGCTCTGAATAAATCTATCAAAAGAAACGGTATCCTCCAGGGATGCCGCTTCATTTGTTATTAGCTTGCTGTTTTATTATTGTTGACTTAAATGTCAATGGTTTGGGGATCTTCCGGGCTCAGAACCTGTTTCCATTCTTGTTCTTCATAATCAAAATCAGCGATCTCATCCAGGGGAAGTTTGATATATTTTCCAAATCCTTCCACCGCTATTTGACCATCGGGAAGTAAGATTTCTCCGGTACCTTCAAAAAAGCGGCGGTTTTCCTTGGTAATCCGTCCCACCACCCGCAGTTCTTCGCCAAGAGGAACCGGCGCCCGGTAGCGAACCTTAAATTCTACGGTTACACTCCAGATCTCATCCTGTTCGATCATGATGGACCGTCCGATGGTTTCATCCAGGATTGTGGTGGCCACCCCTCCGTGCAAACGTCCAGGGTAGCCCTGATGTTCTTCGCAGGGCGTGAACAGCGCTACCAGCTGATTACTTTCCAATTCATAAAAAGAGGCCTGCAGGCCAAAAGAATTATTCAACCCGCATACAAAACACATCTTGGAATTATGCTGTTTGGCAGTGACTTGATGGCTCATATTCCCTCCGGGGAATCCAGTAAGTGTTGTTGATATTTTAACAGGAAATTTGAATTGATGGGTTTGTTTTGGCCCCTGCTGAACCCAGCTTCCAGAAGCCGCTTCGTTGACGGAGGGTGTTCCAGAAACTAACCCCCATCGATTTCGACATACTTTTGCTATCCAATATCTCCGTAATGGTGGCGATGTCTTTACATTACAGCGCATACTGGGTCACTCCGGTATGCTGATGGTAAAAAGATACCTGGCGATTTCCAATACGAATATCG
>JAZFRV010000173.1:0-2162 GCA_036445875.1 Anaerolineales bacterium | reverse complement strand
AAGCCAAATAATCATCAATATTCCTAACAATGCACCTTTTACCGCGAGTGAGTAACTCACCTGCATTATCTATTTCTAATCAGAAAAGAAAACATGATTGTCTGTAATAAACCATCCTAATTAATATCGGGATGGTTTTTGTATATCACATTTGTTTTGGGAATATAACAATCTTGGAAAATAATTTCTTTTTCCAAAATCCTCTCCTTATAATTTCCTGTTAATTCACTACCTCAAAGTTTAGATTGATCAAAACATTGTTATTAACTATTTCCAGATTGATTCCTGTTGTGCTTGATGACATGATCGATAATTTCTTCCAGCCTTTCAGGATTATCTACAATATGTCCATCTGGCAATAAATCACTCTCATGCAATCGCTGGCGGGTGAAAGGTGTACTCACCCCCACCACTTTCATACCAGCATTAATTGCTGCTTCAACACCTGAGGGGGAGTCTTCAATCACCAGGCATTCTGCTGGATCCACACCAAGCTCCCTGGCGACCAGCAGGTAGATTTCTGGATCTGGTTTTCCATTCTCGACATCATCACGGGTGGCCACAAAATCAAAGGCATCCCTGAGATCTAGAATTTCCAACACTCGCTGTACTTGTTGGCAATGGGACATAGTCGCCAATCCAACTCGACAATTTTCCTGCCGGGCCTGCTCCAGAAGCGCCCGGTTGTGAGTCCATTGGTTTTCCTGGATAACCCGCGGATCCGACAGCATTTCCTCGTAAATAGCCATCCTTGCCTGGACGAATGCCTGCCAGGGGGTATTCACTTGAAACTCTGCCATCCGCTTCCTTGCTGTGTCCTCAAGATCAAAACGCTTCACAAGGGCAAGTGCTACCTCCCGCCGGGAAAGACCCACAACATCTTTGAACGCTTCTATGACTTCATTTTCAGTAATTTTGGATGGGCAGAGGGCAACTGCCGCCCTGGCATAGGACAAGGCTTTCAGTTTTTCAGTTTGGACCAACGTTCCATCCAAATCAAAAATCATGGCCTTGATCATAAGATTACCTCACTACAGGTAGCACAATCACCTCAGTAAACAGGCTTCCCAGTCCAACCTTGATCGTTTTTTGAAGAATGACAATGGCAAATTTTGATCCCCCCCAAGATATTTCACCATTGATTGTTTTTATACTATTGAATAATTATTCGCGGATTTAGCCCAATCACATAAATACCCGCTATTACAATTCGTTTTGAGCTGATTACGGCGTGGGGGTATCTGTAGCAGCGATTGAACCTTCTACTATAATTTCTACGTAAAAGGGATTCTTAAAAGAGCTTATGCCAAAATGGTTCCCCCCAGGGTCTTTTAGAGCCCAACGACCTTTATAGGTACCTGCTTGGTCAGGCGCAATTAAATCAACAGAAACCTCAATAGTGGTTCCCGGTGGAACAGAAATAAGAACCATCTGTTGGCTATCAGGTCCAGACATTTTGTCCCCGGAATAATAATATAATATGTAATTTGTGTTCCAGGTGCAGCTGCCATCATTTTTTAATAGCCAGGTTTTTGTAAATTTACTTCCAGGATCAATAATCTTTCCATCCGGAATAGTTATATCTGCCAAAAAACCAGCCACATTACAGCCTTCATCAGGAACGTCATTATCGGTAGCCACCAAGATAGTGGCTGTTGGTTCAAGTGTTTCAGTTTCAATGGGCAAGGGCGATTCTGTTGAGGTGCTGGTAGTCATAACAACAGTACTATCTATTGCCTCGACAACCGTCGGCGCTTGATCCGTCCTGGAGGATTGATTCCTATTGCTAAGGCCTCTGACAACAAACATGATCACGAGCACAACCAAAGAGCCGCTCAGGAGATAAACTAGTATCTGATAATATCGACCTTTCAAGGTTAAATACTCCCTTCTTCCAACTTATTATCCCTAATAATAACCTATTCAAGAGCAGAAAGGATAGATAGTTGATCAATTTGAGTTCACAAAAGGCCGATCATTCCTTTTTTCATAAGCATTATTTTCATGAAGCATCCTGTCAAAATAACCATGGGCAATCGGCAGTCGCAGGAAAAATCGGTAGAACGGATTTAAAATCACCGGAAAACGCTCTGGTTTGGCGATCTCTTTGAGGATACCATGATCTAATTTTCCGGTTTCCTTAAAACCAACACCCAGGCCAG
>JAZFRV010000172.1:0-2094 GCA_036445875.1 Anaerolineales bacterium | reverse complement strand
ACAGCCAGCTGAAACGCAGATATTGTATTTTCAGGTGCGTATGCGCTGGCTCCGCGATGAGCAATAATTATTGGATGCTCAAATTTGGAAAGATTAGAGACTGATTTAGCCATGAAAAACTTTAATGAGTGCTATTCTGAGGAGAAAGCCTTAGAGATCGACGAAATACGCACCCGCAGCCCTATCAATTAATTCTTTTGATAAGATGGCTTTCATGGAAAGAAATCCAGCGATATCAATTATCTGGTCACAAAGGTCTCTGGGGTGTGAGGCTCGCAACTTCCGATCTTTTTCTATATACCACTCTTTAATTAAATATGCGAGACCCCGGTCGCTGTAGTCAACTTTCTTTGCCTTGGCTACAACTTTAAAAATCTGTCTGTACTCACTGTAATCAGGATCGCCAACATAAATTTTGTGCTTTAGACGGCGTAAAAATGCTTCATCTACCAAATCCTTGGGGGGTAGATTCGTAGAGAATACGACTAGCACATCGAAGGGGACTTCAATTTTTCTGCCAGTATGGAGAGTGAGATAATCAATTCTGCTCTCTAACGGAACAATCCACCGGTTTAATAAATCACGGGGACGGACCTGTTGTCTTCCAAAATCGTCAATCAACAATATCCCCCCGCTGGCTTTTACCTGAAATGGCGCCTCATAATACTTGTTTACATCGTCAAAAACCAGGTCAAGTCCTTCTAAGGTAAGCTCACCTCCCACAACAATGAATGGTCTGCGAATCTTTACCCAACGAGGATCCCTGCGTGGTCCGGATCGAAGAGATCCCGTGCCTTGCTCAGTAGCCGTGTCATCAGGGGCTCTCTGATGGTTTACTGAATCATACACCTTGACAACTTGACCATCTACATAAATTGCGAAGGGAATATACATGCTTTCCCTCAAGATCATGTTGCCAATGGCCTGGGCAATTGAGGTTTTACCATTTCCCGGCGGACCATAAATGAAAATTGAACTGCCAGAATTTACTGCGGGACCAATCTTCTCATATGTGGCATCCGACAAGACCAGACTAGACAAAGCTTGACGAAGTATCGCATTAGTGACCACTAATCTTCTGCGACTCTGCTTGCGGATTGCTCGATTAAAATCCTCGATTGGCACAGGAGCTGGTCCAGCATATTGGCTGCGTTCTATAGCTTCCCTGGCACGAGCAATCCCCGCGCCCGTAATCGCATACTGGTACGCCCCCTCCCCCAGTCCCATTTGTGATGATTTAACTTCTACAAATTTTTCTCTCTTGAGAACATCTAAAACATTATCAATTACACCAGCAAACGGCAAGGCAATGCTTTCTGCAATTTTAAAACCACTTAGGTACCCCTGGAAATACAGTATTTTCAAGGCAAGATCTTGTAGCCAGAGTTGAGAAAGTCCAGAATCGCTGATGTTTTTTATTGGTGGAGGAACATAAGATTCTTTCATTTCCCGAGATAAATTCTCGTCGAACGCATTTAAGGTTGCCACTTTCTGCCTCCCGATAATTACCTGAAAATATCTATGTATTATCTGTGGATTATAGCATGCTGTCCTATTAATTCGCTAGATGATTAATTGAAATTGATTAATCCAGCTTTATCATTGGTTTCTTTTGGCTGGTATAATCCATACATGAAGCTCACTGTCATCATTCCCGTCTATAATGAAATCAATACTATTGAAGAATTATTAGATCGGGTGAAATCAACTGGTTTAGTCGATGAAATATTAGTCATAGATGACGGCTCCACGGATGGTACAAATACATTTTTGGAAAAACTTGATGGCCTAGATCAAATTAAGGTTTTTCTTCACAGTAAAAACCAGGGGAAAGGCGCAGCTGTACGGACAGGATTAAAGAATGCCAGCTGTGATGTTATTCTCATCCAGGATGCTGACCTGGAGTATGATCCTCGTGATTATCCCGCTCTTTTGAAGCCAATCGAAGAAGGATTGGCGGATGTAGTTTATGGTTCCAGATTCCTGGGGGGACCCAGAAGATCGACCATGTTCTGGCATATGGTGGCTAATAAGCTATTAACACTCATAACCAATATCCTATATGATACGATCTTAACAGATATGGAAACCGGA
>JAZFRV010000171.1:0-2431 GCA_036445875.1 Anaerolineales bacterium | reverse complement strand
GGTGTCCGCATTCTTTGTTTCTTCTACCCGGAGAGCTAAATTACTTTTTATCTCTCGGAATAGACGTTCGCGCAATTTACGGGATGTTTTCCAGATACCTTCCCTGCCGAAAAATGGAGATGTGTTAACCCCAAAAGACATTCTGACCGTGGGAGCTTCTACTTTTATCCTGGGGAGGGGGAGAGGGTTTTGGGGATCGCCGATAGTATCTCCGATTGTGATCCCTTCCAGCCCGGCGATTGCAACAATCTCACCCGCGCTGGCTTGGTTTATTTCCCTTCTATCTAGTCCTTGATAATCATATAAGTAGGTGATTGTTCCGGGAATGATTTCGGAATTTGAAGTCAGGCGTACCACCTGCTGCCCGACCTGAATCTCGCCGGCATAAATCCGACCGATGGCGGTTGCCCCCCGGAAATTATCATATTCCAGAGAGGTGACCAACATCTGAAGGGGCTGGTCAATTTTCACCTCTGGAGCGGGGATGGATTTCAGGATGGTCTCGAAAAGGGGCTGCAGATCCGGTCCCACCTCAGGTGTGTGCCCTGCACGATGTTGAGTAGCAATAGCATATACTACAGGAAAACTCGCTTGTTCATCGCTGGCTCCTAGCTCAATGAACAAATCAAAGGTGTCATTCAAGACTTGAGCAGTGTCTGCAAGTTTGCGATCAACTTTGTTAATGACTACAATCACTTTGTGACCAAGTTTCAGGGCTTTTTCGAGTACAAAACGTGTTTGGGGGCGGGGTCCTTCCGAGGCATCGACCAGTAATAAGACCCCATCAACCATATTCAATACACGTTCCACTTCTCCTCCAAAATCTGCATGGCCGGGTGTATCGACAATGTTAATTTTTACAATTTGACCAGACTCAGGGTCTTTGATCTCAATTGCAGTGTTTTTAGCAAGAATGGTGATACCCCTTTCGCGTTCCAGGTCGTTGGAGTCCAGTACTCGTTCTCTGATTATTTTATTTTCATGGAAGACGCTGGCCTGTTGTAAGAGTCCATCAACCAGGGTTGTTTTACCGTGGTCGACATGGGCGATGATGGCCAGATTTCGTAAATCTGTGCGAGTAGTTTTCATAATTTTATTCACAGTGCATAAAAAAACCGACCGATCGCGGCCGGATTTCGTTATAATAACTTTGCCAGTTTACCAGAGGAACACTGATTTGAACAGGTTTGACCCGTGGGTTTTCCGTACTGGGAAAGTAAGAGGTAGGACTCCGGGAATTCCTAAACCCCGGAGATCTGCTGTTATCATGCCTAGTTTATAATAAGAAAACACCAGGAAAATAACATTACTTAAGATACTTAGATTGAAATTTTGGTTTAAGTGGTGGATTTATGAGATTCTTTTATGGTCTTTTTTTAACTATCAGTCTGGTTTGCCTACCAGCTTGCACCCATATTGCACAAGTAAAAAACACCGCTGAGCTATTGGATTCCGATCTGCCTGAGATAATTTCCTGGCAGATTCAGTATTCTGGAGATATCGATCCAAATTTAAACGTTGAAGTATATAATCTGGATCTTTTTGATACTTCAGCCGCTTTAATAGACGATTTACATCAGCACGGGGTGTATGTTCAGTGTTACTTCAGCGCCGGTTCTTTTGAAGATTGGCGCCCAGATGCCATAGATTATCCACCCGATATCCTGGGAAATGACCTGGAAGGCTGGCCGGGTGAAAAATGGCTCGATATCCGACGTCTTGATTTGCTACAGCCAATTTTGGAGGGGCGCCTTGACCTCGCTGTAAAAAAAGGCTGTGATGGGGTTGACCCTGATAACCTCGATGGATTTGACAATAAAACTGGCTTCCCCTTGAATGCTGATGATCAGCTTGCCTTCAACATATTTCTTTCCCAGGCTGCCCACAACCGGGGATTATCAATTGGATTGAAAAATGATCTAAATCAGACTGCTGACCTGGTCTCCTATTTTGATTGGATCATCAATGAAGAATGTTTCTTTTATCAAGAATGCAGCTTGTTATCACCGTTTCTAGAAGCTGATAAACCTGTATTTGTCATTGAATATGAACTTGCCCCAGAGAAATTTTGTCCTCAGGCAAATCAGTTGGGATTCAATGCCTTGCATAAGAACTGGGAGTTGGATTCGTACCGGGTTGACTGCCGGCAGATTTCTCTTGATTAACACCATGAAATTTACCTCTGTGATCCCAGGCGGGTTGCTCCTGAAAAACTAAAAACAATCCTCCGGCAGCCCATCACCAAAATATAGTCTGTACATCTAAAGAATAGACCAATTTGTGATCTTCCCTAATATAAATGATTGTATGTGCAGAGTACCTTTACATGGGAAAAACGATTATTATTAGAGTAAAATTAGATAAGAATAGCGTCCACCGAGAGTTTTTATGTACAACACCCATGACCAGCAGGGACAGGAGGTTGTTACAT
>JAZFRV010000170.1:0-2371 GCA_036445875.1 Anaerolineales bacterium | reverse complement strand
TGCCGAAGAATGAGGATCAAGCCGAACATTAAAAGAGTGATTTTCATTCTTAACTTAGGTTTAACATCTTTGTCAGGGATTGAAAAACCAGAAAATCCAAAATAGTTTAAAAAATAAATAGCTATTAATAGGTATGCTAAAACATTTTCCAATCCGGAACTTGTATAATCAAAAAAAGCAGTAGATGCTGATAATAATAAAATTGATAAGAAGAAAATGCTATTATTCTTAAAGATTCTTTTTATAATAAGAACAGTGGATAACCACAAAACGAAAGAGATAATAATTGTATTTAAGTAAACATCTTTTGAGAATAATCGGAAAATAACCAAGACAAAATACCACAATGGGCTTGTATAAACCTGAACCCTTTCATGCGGATTCCACACAGGTCCATTGCCTGCTATAAATTGTTCAAGACTCCTAAACAATATATACGCATCTTCAGAGACCCAGGCATTCTTTAGGAAAATGAGTATTGCGACTGCAAATGATATTAGTAAGAGAAGTATTGATTTTTTGCCATTCTTCATGGAGGCACAATTCGAGTTAAATTGAAAGAAAAGAATTCCTTTGGAGTGGACTGCATGGATATATCATTGCCACAAACTGGCGTAAGAAAGCTATATATCACGGGAATAAACGGACGGTAAATGTGATAGGGCTTGATGCTGTTGGTTTGCTCATCGTTGAGCAAATTACAAATCTTTAGATGACTATATTACCTTAAAAAAATATCCACAGTGAGAAAACAGGGAAATCATCTTCTATTTATTATTATACGTTAGGTTCAGGAAATATTGAAGAAAAAACCACGCCACATTTCAGAAGAGCGGTTTTGTTTCTTGAGCATGAGAGATAGAACCCTAACTGCGACTACTTTTCCCTGTATCTTGGATCACAGAAAACAACTTTACAGCGGTTAATTACAACTGTAACACCGCGAGGATCTCTTCCAATGTCACTGGCCCTGTTCGAAGGATAAGCGGTTCGGCTTTGGTGCAATCCAGGACTGTGGAGGCCACACCTCCCGGAGAGCTTCCCCCGTCCAGAATCAAATCGATCTTCCCACCCAAATTTAGCAGCACCTCATTTGCCGTTAAAGCGCTTTCCTGCCCCGACAGGTTGGCGGAGGTAGCTGCTAGAGGACCAGTCTGGCGTAATAGCTCCTGGGTTAAATCATGATCCGGGATACGAACACCGATAGTCTTTGTCTGCGAGAGGTTTGCTGGCAGCCCAGGCAAAAGGGGGAGTATTAATGTCAAAGCGCCGGGCCAAAAATTTTCCATGAGAGACAACACCATCTCGCCTGGAGGGGGTGTGATTCCTCCTAACCCGGAAGGATCTGCAGCCAAAATCGGTATTGCTTTCTCCTGGGATCGTTCCTTCACCTGGTAGAGTTTCTCAATCGCGATTTCATCAAAGGCTGAGGCGCCAATCCCATACACAGTATCAGTTGGAAAGGCAATTACACCACCCATCTGAATAATTCCCGCGGCAGCGGAAAGCGATTGATTTTGATCAAGGTTCATGATCCTAGTCTCTTTTTTCATTGGGTTTGAATCCTTAAATATCGATCCATGTCTGCTAAATCTTTTTCCACCCGGATCTCCGCGTTGGGAAAATTCGCATGAGCGGCATCTAATGAGTCTGGGCCTTTACCCTCATCTATTTCCATCAGTATCAATCCTCCGGGGTTTAAAAATCCGGAAACATTTTCCAGCACTTCCCGGATCTGGGATAATCCGTCAATTCCCCCATCCAGGGCCAGGCGAGGTTCAGTTTGGTAGACAGGCAGTGATTTCAACTTTCCGATAGGAATGTAGGGCAGGTTTGTGATCAATAAATCAATTTTAATCTGGAACCCTGCCAGTAGATTTGCGACCAGGAAATTAATGTTCTCTTCTGCTTTGTTTTGCCGGGCATTTCTCCTGGCAATCAGCAGGGCAGGATAGGAAAAGTCGGTTGCCAGAACCATTAGGTCTGGAATTCTCTTGACAAGGGTCACGGCAATACAGCCCGAGCCAGTTCCCAGTTCCAGGCAGGTTCTTCGAGAGGGAGAGTTCTCCAGCCAGTTGATTGCTCTTTCAACCAATCCTTCTGTTTCCGGGCGGGGGATCAGCACATCAGGAGTAATAATAAACGGCAGCTGGTAAAACTCCCAGGTGCCGATTACATAGGGCAGGGGTATGTGATCTTTGATCTGGTTCAGTGATTTGTTCAATTGAGATTGTTGTTGATGAGTGAGCTCTGGAGAAGGATCCGCCAGCAGCTGGGATTTGGTTTTTCCTGAGATAAATCCCAACAATACCAGGGCATCCAGATAGGGGGACGAACTGTAAGGTTCGATTTGATGGTGAATTCGCTGCAG
>JAZFRV010000169.1:0-4902 GCA_036445875.1 Anaerolineales bacterium | reverse complement strand
GCTTCAAGTATTACCAGCTTCCATGACGTGACGGGCGGTGTGTACAAGACCCGGGAACGTATTCAACGCACTATTGCTGACGCGCGTTTACTAGCAACTCCGGCTTCATGCAGTCGAGTTGCAGACTGCAATCCGAACTGAGATCGGTTTTGAGGATTGGCTTCGCCTCGCGACTTTGCTACCCATTGTACCGACCATTGTAGCGTGTGTGTAGCCCTGGACATAAAGGCCATGCTGACTTGACGTCGTCCCCACCTTCCTCCGGTTTTGTACCGGCAGTCCCGCATGACACATGTAACATACGGCAAGGGTTGCGCTCGTTACCGGACTTAACCGGACACCTCACGGCACGAGCTGACGACAGCCATGCAGCACCTGTATAAGCTCCCCGAAGGGTCGGTCACCTTTCGGATCCCTACCACCTATATGTCAAGCCCAGGTAAGGTTCTTCGTGTAGCATCGAATTAAACCACACGCTCCGCTGCTTGTGCGGGTCCCCGTCAATTCCTTTGAGTTTTAACCTTGCGATCGTACTCCCCAGGCGGTGAACTTATCGCGTTAACTACGACACCGACAACTATTACGTTGCCGACATCAAGTTCACATCGTTTACGGCATGGACTACCGGGGTTTCTAATCCCGTTTGCTACCCATGCTTTCGCGTCTTAGTGTCAGGAACGACCCAGAAGGCCGCCTTCGCCACTGGTGTTCCTCCCGATATCTACGCATTTCACTACTACACCGGGAATTCCACCTTCCTCTATCGTCCTCTAGTCTGGCAGTTTTGAGCAACCTCTCCTAGTTAAGCCAGAAGATTTCATACCCAACTTACCAAACCACCTGCACGCGCTTTACGCCCAATAAATCCGGATAACGCTTGCCTCCTACGTATTACCGCGGCTGCTGGCACGTAGTTAGCCGAGACTTATTCCTGAGGTACCGTCCTTTCTCTTCCCTCAGAAAAGTGCTTTACAACCCGAAGGCCTTCATCGCACACGCGGCGTTGCTGCATCAGACTTTCGTCGATTGTGCAAGATTCCCTACTGCTGCCACCCGTAGGTGTCTAGCCCGTGTTTCAGTGCTAGTGTGGGGGGTCACCCTCTCAGGTCCCCTACCCGTCATCGCCTTGGTAGGCCATTACCCTACCAACTAGCTGATGGGACGCAGGCCCCTCCTAAAGTGGCACTGTAGCCTTTCGTCCACAGAACCTTTACTTCAAGAGCATCTAATCTCTAGAAGCACATAGGGTATTAGCCTCAGTTTCCCGAGGTTGTTCCCTTCTTTAGGGCAGGTCACCAACGCGTTACTCACCCGTCCGCCACTAAGAGCTCTCATGTAAACACAAGAACATCTTCGTTCGACTTGCATGTATTAGGCACGCCGCCAGCGTTCATCCTGAGCCAGGATCAAACTCTCCGCAAAAATTATCCCACAACGAGGTGGGATTAGATTACGAAGTTCTATCTCAAAGATTTGTTTTTTGCTGTTTTGGCTTTCTATCACTATTCAGATGTTAAGGTTCAAGGCCCTATTCAAGAGCGGGCTAGATTGTACCATCCCCGCAATTTTGCGTCAAGGGCTGTCCTCAGAGAGAGAACAAAAGACCCCACCGATTTCTTATTTTGTGACATCGGTCTTGCTGATCTGCATGGCTGCTTTTCAGCGGGGGGCCTACAATCATTCAGTTTTATTGATTTGCCGTTTTTAGGGCGAAATCTTTTGGGTTAAACCTTGGCAATTATAGTGGATATATATATATTGTCAAGGGAAATCTTGAACGAGTTTTTACGAATCTATACCCCGGATCATTCCAGAGTCTGCCGTCCCATCAATGCTCGTAACAATGTGTTCTGATCTGCATACTCCAGATCCCCTCCCATCGGCAATCCCCTGGCCAACCGGGTGACCTTCAATTCATGGGCTCCCAACTGCTGCTGCAAATACATACCAGTTGCGTCCCCCTCCATGCTGGGATTGGTGGCCAGTATAACCTCCGTGATTTCTCCTTCCCGAACCCGATCCAATAGTTCTTTGATTTTCAGGTCCTCCGGTGCAATCCCTTCAATGGGAGATAAAGCCCCATGCAGGACATGGTATAAACCCTGGTATCCGGATGTCCGCTCCAACGCAGCCACATCCAGCGGTTCTTCAACTACACAAATTATTCCCTGATCGCGTTTCTTATCATCGCAAATTCTGCATTGTTCTTGCTTTGAGTTCATCATATTAAAACAAACCGGGCAGGTATCAGTTCCAGTTATTAAATCAGATAATGCTTCAGCTAATTTTTTTGAGAGATCCTTTTCCTGAGTCCTTAACAGGAAAAATGTCAGTCTGGCAGCTGTTTTTGGACCAATACCTGGAAGCCGTGCGAAAGCATCAATACAATTTTGGATGGGTTCTGGCAGCATATAGTTCTCCTCCCTGAATTAAAATGGCAATCCCTGTCCTGCCAGAGGACCAAGTTTTTCTTCAGCCAAGCCACGGGATAAATCCAATCCCTGGTTAATTGCAGTCAGGATCAGATCCTGGATTAATTCCACATCCCCATCCTCAAGCAAAGCTGGATCCACATTCACTGACAGTACCCGTTGATTTCCAGTCACAACCACTTTCACAGCTCCACCTCCAGCTGAGCCAGAGACCTGTTGTTCAGCCAGTTCTTCCTGGGCTTTAATCATCTGCTCCTGCAGCTGCTGGATCTGCTGCATTACTCCCTTTCCCCCTAGATTTGAACCACCTGACTGGGATCTCTTTGCCATACTTGCCTCCAATAACCGAATAAACTTATTTCGATGGCTGGAACTCAGTGTTGAATTTTTGGACCAAGAGGTTGTGATCTATTCTTCATCCTGATCCGAAACGTAGGAACCTCCCAGATCCCTGACTGCTGATGCAACCAGGCCATTTGGGTCTACACCATCTGGTAAATCAGATTGATCCTTTCCTCCCACAATGCAGAGAATGGGTATTTTTACCCCGACCACTTTTTCAATCACTTCCTGGCAGATACGCAAATGATCGCCTTTTTCCATTTTTTCTTTTATTGCGTCGCTTCTAAAACTCAGCACCAATTGATTATCTTTGATGCCCAAAGGTTTTGAGGAATTAAGTATGCCCTGGGTAGACGGACTGATATCCCGAACCCGCTCGAGGATATCCTTCCACTGCTGTAAAACTGTCAGGGGCTGCTGCCTCGATACAGCAGGTTTCTCAGGTGGGTCAGATTTTTTTGGCGGTGCTTTTTTGGATGGTGCTGCCTTGGATTGCTTAATGGGTTTCTTCTGGCTGATTTTTTTTGGAGCAGGTTTTGATAACGAACGGGGTTCAGCACCGCCTATCGTATCCAGCGCTTCCAGGAAAGCCATTTCCAGGGGCAGAGTTGGCTGCCAAGATCCACCCCTATCATTTATCGCTGCATTAAAAATGCGGATTAAGTCCAGAAGGTCTTTTATATTTATCGCCCTACTGTGTTTCTCTATTACAGAAAACACGTCTGACGGAACATCAATCCGGTCTGGATTTTCCATTAGCATCAACAGCACATTTCGGAAATAGGCAATTACCTGACGAGTAAATTGAGCAGGATCATTGCCTCGTTCAGCAGATTCGTGCAAGGTATTTAATCCTCCTGCAGCGTCCGCATCCAGGATGGCATCCACAAAGTTTAATACTGCTTGATCCGGGGATGTGCCGAGAACCTGGTGAGCCAGATCCGGGGTAATCTTCTGCTCTGCTGAGGATAGCTGATCCAGGATTGAGATTGCATCCCGCAAACTCCCGGTAGCCTGCCGGGCAATTAATCCCAGCACCTCGTGATCCACATCAATCGACTCAGAACCAGCCATGGACTGCAAATGTTCCACAATTTCCGGAATAGAGATCCGTCTGAAATCATGCCGCTGGCACCGGGAAATAACAGTAATTGGAATCTTGTGAACCTCAGTGGTTGCCAGTATAAACATTGCATGAGGGGGAGGTTCTTCTAAGGTTTTTAACAGGGCATTAAAAGCCTGCTTCGAAAGCATGTGAACTTCGTCGATAATATAGACTTTGTAACGTCCCTGATTGGGAGAAAAATTGATCTTTTCCCGCAAATCCCTGACATCATCCACGCTGGTATTTGAGGCAGCATCAATCTCGATCAAATCCAGAAACTCACCCTGAGTCACGGACAGGCAGTGGGCACATTCATTACATGGGCGATTCGCCAGATCCTCAGAGAGACAATTGACGGCTTTCGCCAATATACGGGCTGTACTTGTTTTTCCGGTTCCCCGAGGTCCTGAAAATAATTGCGCATGAGATACCCGGTCTTGACGGATTGCATTTTTCAGGGTTGTGATGATATGGTCCTGACCAATCACTTCGGCCCAGTTTCCCGGCCGCCATTTTAAATAGAGAACTTGAGTCATAGATTGTATACCTGTAGAATCAAAGAATTTAGAGGGTAGTTTTGATACTTTCTTTAGTTTATCAGAAGCCTGTCAGGTGGTCAATCAACGAGGGAAAAGTGCCCTCGATTCAATGGTGTAAATTAGGGGAAATTGGCATCAAACTTGCACATTACTTATAGAGTTACTGAGGGAGAATTTATTCTTTCTTGACGGTCATTCTGTAGTATGCTAGTATCAGATCAGTCTTTATTGATTTAATTCCAGGCACAATAGATCAAATAAAGGGGGGGCTGAATCCCCACAAGGAGAGGAATCTCAATGAATAAATCACACATGCTAATATTTATCGTCATTTTTTCATCGCTCTTGTTCTCAGCATGTACTATGTCTGCATCAACGCCACCTCCAATTACACCTACAACTATGGACTTAAGTGAAATTGCACGCCAGGCTACAGAGACGGCAATTGCCAAAACCCCAAAAGCCGGGGAGACCCAGGTGCCAG
>JAZFRV010000168.1:0-2001 GCA_036445875.1 Anaerolineales bacterium | reverse complement strand
ATCATTTCAATTGCACAGCAGGCAAGGCCAAAAAACATCGGCCAGACCGAATATCGTCTGCCCCAGTTGTAAATCTTGTCGAGGGTAGTAATCGCTACAGTACCCTGCATTTCGGGTGGAATATTGTATTCAGAATTATTGAGTTCATCCGGCATGAAAAACACTCCTAAAAGTGAAAGTCCAAGATATTTTTTTGTGGATTCTGTTGACTACCCTATTATATTTCCCTTTACCTTACCTTGTCAACAATTATTTATGCTAATATTTTTTTGTTTAATTACTTTCATATGTTATACTGATGCCGTGCAAAAAACCCGCCAGCAAATTCTCACTTATCTCAACACCCATTCGGGAGCAACCGCGTTGGAAATCAGCCGTTATCTTGATTTAACTCCGGCCAATATTCGCTATCATCTGGGGTTATTAGTCACTTCTGGATGGATTCAAATCTCCGGGAAACGAGGACCTGGTGGAGCTGGGAGACCAACCAAGCTCTACAATCTAACATCCCAATCCCTTGGTTCCAATATTGAATCCCTGTTGACGGTTATCCTGGAAACCCTGGGCTCTGATAATTCTGCAGATGAAACTCTAAGGTCCATAGCGGAAATACTGGCAGATAAAGCTGGCCTGAAACCGGATAACAGGATCCAAAAATATAACCAGGCATTGGAATATCTGAATCAGCTTAACTATCATGCCAACTGGGAAGCTCACCCGGAAGGTCCCCAGGTTGTCCTGCACCACTGTCCCTACCGGGATCTGGCAAAGGATCAGGATCAGCTCTGCCAGATTGACAGTTATCTTCTATCAATCCTATTTGATACAAATTTGGAACTCATGCGGAAACGATCTTTCGGAACGAACCCATTCTCCCCCTGTATCTTTAAGCCCCGATTATAGTCAAGCGAAAAAGAATACAGGGAACCCGATCTGACTGGATTCCCTGATTTTGTTTGGAAGAAGTTAATTAATGGTTATGTCCATGTCGCTGTCCATGTTCGTCACTTTGTGTACATTATGAGGATTCGCAAAGGTTTTCAGTAAAATATTCTGTCTATAGTTAAAATACTCCCATGATCAAAACCAAATTCTATTCCTGGGTTGGAAGATAAGGCATATCTGGACCTTCTTGCCCTAAATAACTAGCCAGGGCAGATAACAACGCAGTTCGATCGTCCCAGGGATATTCTTTCTCTTCAAAACACATTGATTGTTCATGACCTTTACCGCAAGCTATCACCACATCTCCTGGATTAGCCAATTCCAGAGCAAATCGGATCGCTCCCCCCCTATCCCGAATCCGCCAGAAACTCTCACCTTCAATTCCACCCTTTGAAATAATTCCTTCCGCCATCTCCTGTAAAATACCATCCAGAGATTCCGTCCGGGGATCCTCCGCTGTTAATATCGTTAATTCTGCTAATTCGGCTGAAATTTCAGCCATCAATTTCCTTTTTTCTTTATCTCTTAATCCCGCTGATCCGAAGACATTTATTACTTTTTTTGAGGTCAATTTTCTGGCTGCAATCAATGCCCGGGAGAGGGCATTGGGAGTGTGGGCAAAGTCAACAATTACTGAAAATTTCTGTCCCAGATCCAGATACTCCATTCTGCCTGGAATACCTGTCAGGTTTTTTATTCCCTTCACCGCATCCTGCCAGTCGATACCCAATCCCTCAATACATAATGCCAACGCCCCCAGGCAGTTGGAGACATTGTAGTCTCCCATTAAATAAGTCTGAAAATCAACCTTTTGCCCGGTTGTCTCCACCGTAAAAGTTAATCCAGCTGAAGTTTGTTGAATTCTATGCGCCTGAAAGTCAGCAGTTTCATTTATCCCGTAGTCAACCATTTTGACCCCGGTCTTTCCTACAATTTTGCTCAGAGCTGAAAAGGAAATATCATCTTCATTTAAAATTGCAACCTTCTTATATGGTACATTCTTCTCTTTGGAGATACCAAGTAATCGAAATAGCTCAGCCTTTGCGTCCAGGTATT
>JAZFRV010000167.1:0-6071 GCA_036445875.1 Anaerolineales bacterium | reverse complement strand
CTTTCAGCCCTGATCCTGAGCAGGATAATCATCATTCCGTATCAATACTCTCCAATTGAGCAGAAAAATCCCCGGAGAGTATCTCCGGGGTGATATTCCTGTTCATGAGAAATCAACTAGTTCCTTTCCAGAACCTTTCAATCCTTGACATTTGGATATTACTCTCCGATCTTCGTTCAGGGAATATCCTCAAAGACATGGGCTGATCCATAAGCAACGCCGACCATACTTGGACCGGTATGAGCGCCAAGAACCAGAGACATCGGTCCCATTGGCAGCCAGGTGCATTTATAGATCTTGTCAATCAGCTCCCGAAGCATGGTTGCTCCTTCCGGATTATTGGAATACAACACCTGAACCCGTAGTTTACTTCCTGGCTCATGTCTCTTCCCCATTTGATTCACTAATCCTTTAAGGGCTCCCTTAAAGGTTCTTACCTGCCCGAGCTGCGTGTAAGTTCCGTTTTCCTTCTCAACCCCGATCATCGGCTTGATGTTGATCAATGAGGCAATAATCCCCTTCATGTGACTGATGCGGCCTCCATGAATTAGATATTTCAATTCATCAAGTGTATAGACACTCTCACATGCTTCTCCAATTCGTTTTGTCAAATCCAATATTCGTTCCATTGCCCAATTTGCTTTTACTGCCCGGGCAGCCGCCTTTACAACCCAACCCGCTTCAGCTGATAAGGTCTTTGTATCAATGTGAGTCACATTTGCTTCTGGGACAAGTTCAGCGCCCGCCAGGGCGGAATTATAGGTACCGCTTAATCCCGAGGTCATATGGATGGACAGAATATCCGGATCCGTAGCCGCCAACCGGCGGTAAAGATCAGCAAATTCTCCAGCAGCGGGTTGGGAGGTTATCGGCAGATTGCCAGATTCAATCAGCAATGGATAAAAATCTTCCGGTTTTATATCTACACCTTCCCGGTATGATATTCCATCCAGGGTGACAACCAGCGGTACTACATGAATATTTAACTCGGCTGCTTGTTCCGGGGTCAAACACACATCTGTCCCACTATCAGTTACTATTTGCATCTTTAACTCCTTATATTTAATAAAACCGCTTTCCCATACTAATTCGGTCTTCAACCCCATAACCTAATCTTTTATAAAACGTCTGCACATCAGAATTATTGACAGGAATCTGTAAATTCAACTTTGAACATCCTATCTGAGACAACAGTTTTTCTGCTTTTTTCATTAATGCTGTACCAATACCTTTTCTACGGAAATCAGGGTCAACAGCAAGAGAATATACCCAGCCACTGTTTCCATCAAAACCAGCCCTGGCTGTTCCCGCCAACTGCGGACTTGTTTCTGCTATCAGAAATTAATCAATTTGATTCTCTAATTTGGTCTGAATATCCCTTAGGGGATCATTGTGGGAGGAAGTGTTGGGAAATACTTTCTTCAAGAGCTGGATGACATCAAGTTCGTCGACCGGTCGATAAGATCGGATCTCTACCATATTTAATCTAGGAATTTCTACTCCATGATGCAGTTTAATTTACTTAACCTGAATACCCTCAACGATTATATCAAACGAAAGAGGGAATTTTCTAAAACCAGCTTCAGGGATCAATCAACTAATCCGGATAAAATGCCAATCCAAGACCGCCAGGTCCAACATGGGTTCCCACAACTGGACTGACATCAGAAATAAATATGTTCGCTGGATTAAATTGATCTCTGACTAAATCAACTAGTGACTCCCCTTCTTCAAAACAATCCACATGAACTATTGCCGCTTCGGCCATTTTTTTACCACCCAATCGTTCCCTGGCGATATCCAACATCTCCCCCACGGCTTTTTTCTTGGTCCTGGTCTGCGAGAGCGGCTCAATCAATCCTTGATCAAAGTGAAGGATTGGTTTGATGTTCAGAGCAGTCCCCAATAATCGTTTGGCACCACCAATTCGCCCTCCTTTGTGAAGATATTCCAAAGTATCAACCACGAATAGCAAATTTGTGTTTTCTCGCATTTTTTCCGCAGTATCTACAACCTCTTTCACCGTTTTGCCCTCTACGGCTGCTCTAGCCGCCGCTATGGCAATCAAACCTTGTCCCATAGCACTGAAGCGGGAGTCAATTACACAAATTGGGAGATCTGAAAAATATTCTTTGGCGGCACAGGCACTGTCAACTGTCCCGCTGATCCGGGATGATGCGAGCACGCTAACAATTGCATCACTGTCCCGGGCACAATCCTGGAAAAATTCTTTGAATTCTTCTACCGAGGGCTGAGTTGAAGTAGGCAGTGAGGATGATTTCTTTAAGCGCTGGTAAAAATCTCGCGGTTGGATATCGATCCCATCCCGGAAACTTTCATTATCCCAAATTAACCAGAGCGGTATGACACAAATATTAAGGTCTTTCCTGATTTGATGAGGTAAAGAGGCTGAACTATCTGTTACGATGGTTATTTTCTTTGCATTCATACAAATCTCCTTTTATCAAATGACGATAAAAAAAAATATCCTGTTATTCTGCTTTCATTATTATTTCCGTACATTTACAAAAGCATTGCCGATCTGTTCGCCCACTTTGTGATATGTGCGAGCTTTGGTGGCATAGACTATAGGTGAAACTTTTAAGATATCCGGTTTTCCATCCTCGCCCATCGCTCCCTCGTCAACCTTAACATCCAGTATTTCACCTACAAATTGAGTATGCAATCCAATTTCATAGTGATGAATGACTTTGCATTCCAGGACCATAGGGAATTCCATTACATATGGCGCATCGACCAGGTCAGATCTTGTAGGAGTAAGATTAGTCTCTTTAAATTTATCAACATCACGGCCTGAGGCAATCCCAAAATAATCGGCTTCATTGACATATTGTTGAGAGGGAACACTTAAAGTGTAGGCGCCTCTTTCCATTATGCTCCCATAGGTATAGGTAGCTTTGCGAAGAGAGATGGTCACACAGGGAGGTTTTGAACAACATATCCCGCCCCAGGCGATGGTCATCACATTCGGTTTACCTTCTTTATCATACGATCCCACACACCAGACTGGTGTTGGAAATATCAAAGTTTGTGGTCCCAGTGATTTTTTCATCGGGTCAGTCCTTTGTATTCTGAAAACGGCTATAGTTGAATGATACCAAATCCATATTTAGGATGATAAGTTCAGACAGGATTCGTTTCAAAGATAATAATGTCCTCGCCTGTCAATAACTTCCCTTAGCAGCCATGCTGCCAGAAGCGCCAAATAAAACCACTGTCTGTTTGTGACCATCTAATAGCATAATTATCTTTCGAAGTTCAATTTTCGCCTTTGCGATTTAGGTTATTAACAGAACTTTAGTTATATATATTCTTTACAGTTGAATCTTCTTTTTCCTTAACAGGTAATTTTCAATTCGGTTTAGATCCGGCGTAATTCCCAACCCCGGTTTATCAGGAACATTTATAGTGCTGTCTTCCGGGTTGAGCTCAAAAAGTTCTTCTACAATGTCTTCCTCCCAATAGCGGCGCGTGGGACCGTTGTCACTGGGCAGTTTAAAGTTCGGCAAACTGGCAACAGCGAGGTTTGCTGCTCTCCCAATCCCGGTTTCCAGCATTCCACCGCACCAGACCGGGATCCCTCTCGCTGCACACAAATCGTGGATCAACCTGCTTTCCCACACCCCTCCTACCCGACCGGGCTTGATGTTAATGATCCTTCCCGCCTCAATCACCAGCGCCCACTCCGCCTGGTTGGGAGTAGTTATGCTCTCATCCAGGCAAATTGGTGTCTGGAGCATGCTTTGAAGTTGGCTGTGCTGGTAGATATCATCATGAGCAAGCGGTTGTTCTATCATCAATAAATTAAAATCATCAAATTGGCGAATTAGATCCGCATGCTCCATTGAATAGGCAGAATTGGCATCCACCATTAATGGAAGAGCGGGGAATATTTCTCGAACAGCTTTTAATAAATCCAGATCCCAGCCAGGTTTAATTTTTAACTTCACCCGGGAAAATCCCTGTCCCACAAAATCCTCTATTCGGGAGATAGTCTCATTAATGGTGGGTTGAATGCCAATGCTCACCCCAACCGCAACCCGATCCGCGGGATCTTCCGGGTAACCTTCCCCTAGTTTTGTTGCCAAGCTGATCCCCTCTGATTGCGAGATTAGATCCCAGGCGGTGCACTGCAAAGCTGCTTTGGCCATTTGATGTCCCCTGACCCACTCAATCGCCTCTAGGAAATCAGGAATATGGCTCCATTCCAATCCCAGGATTGCCGGAATAAGGAACTCTTCCAGGATCTGCCAGGCTGTACCCACAGTTTCATAGGAGTAGGAAGGCCTATCCGAGGCCACACATTCACCCCAGCCAGTCAAACCTCCACCTTCTGCAGCCAGGATCAAACATTCCCGACCTGTCTCTAAACCAAGGCTGGTTTCAAAGGGAAATATCAGGGGCATATCCAGGTGATAAATGGTTACTTGTTTTATTTTCATATTTAAATTTTTTCCAAGAGGTAAAAACTGCGGGGAGGATCCCCGGGGAGATAGATAAAATCAAAAATTTTATAATTTTCTGCAAAAAGGTCTTCAAATATTTCCCTGGTATGATCACGCCAGGCAGCTGCAAGCTCTGGATCTTCCTGTCGGATTATCTGGATATCCGCCGGAATTTCAACCAGGATCTGCTTCTTATTTGGAGCTGTAGTCTTCTCGATAGGAGAAGGCCATTCCCCCTGATCAAATCTGGCAGGGTTCAGCAACTGAAGCTCCGATTGGAGCAACTCTTCAATTGAAATTCTTTTCTGGTTTGAATTATTGTTTTGAGTTAATCTATCAATCACCTGATCCCCGGTTATCAGCCAATCCACCCGGAATCGGTCGGAGACGATACCCTGGTTCATTTCATCATACATTTCCCCATAATAATCGCGGTAGTAGGTCTTGCAAATACAACCAAGTAAATGGATGTTCAGGTAAGCGTTGCGGCTTTCCAGGGGATCATAGGTCCAGGTGACCAGGTCCAATCCCTGGTTGAGAGCCCAGTCTCGTTGAGCTAACTTCAACCTGTAACCAATACGCTGGTCTCGATATCCATCAAGCACTCCGGTCATATGTGAAACCAGTTTTAATTGTTGCGCAGCTGGGATCACCTCATCTGGATTAATTGTTCCCAGCCATCCTAAAGTAAAGCCAAGCAGCTGATCACCATCATATGCTCCCAATAAAACTCCACCATTTTTGGCGACAGCAGTTAAGACATGATCCGGGACAGTATCTCCGGGTTTCATCCTCCAAGTTTCAGCCTCAACTCCTGCTACTTGTTTTATCAAGTCCGGAGTATCAATCGGTTTAATAATCAAGATCACCTTCCATGGTTATCCTGATTATATATTCAGTTGGCATTTTGTGAGGGAATGTTCAGATTAAACTGGAAAACGGCGGCCCTGCCAGGATTGAATTAGTTTTTTGAGGGCTATCCAGGGCAACAGCAGCAAGTTTCTCCTCTCAGCAATGTTTCGAATGATTGTATGAAAATAATCAAATTATAGTTCAATTAATTTGTATATCTGGCAAGAAATTCCTTAACTGCCAAGTTGAACTCAGTTGGTTTTTCTGCCGGAAGCGCATGGCGAGAATTCTCAATTACCACTAATTCCGCCCCCGGGATTAGTTTCACATAGTTTTCCTTTTCTGCAGTGGGAAAATAATCTCCATCCGAACCGATTACCAGCGTTGGGCAGCGGATCTCCCCCAACCGATCAGCGACACTCCAGCCAATCACAGCTTTCATGGCCTCCAAGTAAGCTAGTTTATCATTCTCTGCCCAGCGTTCGATAAAGATCTTCCGTAATTCTGCCTGTTCCGGGTCAGGTAAAAATCTGTTGCCCAAAACCTCCCCCATTTTCCGCATTCCTAGAAATCTAACGATAAGTAATCGCTGCCAGATCCCCAGGCGGTCTTTCAAAGTACGAGCAACCAATTCTGGGGTGCTGTTTACGATGACCAGGCTCTTTATCAAATCAGGATAGCTTATACCCAGCTGAAAAGCGACCATGCCTCCCAGAGAAATCCCCAGGATATGTACCGGTCCTACCTGCAAAA
>JAZFRV010000166.1:0-6520 GCA_036445875.1 Anaerolineales bacterium | reverse complement strand
GATCTCTTCAGGTAAAGCAACCTGATAACGAAACCAATCATCTCCCTTCTCTGTAATATCTGCCCCTTGTGGCAACTGCAGGTTGCGCTTATTCAATTTCCCGGCAAGTTGAATATGATATTCAGTCGGACCTAATAATTGTTGTTTTAATTGCTCTGATGTTCCATTGGCGATAATCTTTCCGGAGCGAATAATGGCTATCTTGTCTGCTAACTCTTCCGCCTCAGCAAGATTGTGGGTGCAGACGATAATTGCCCGGTCTTCTGATCGGAGGGATTTAATCGCATTTCTAACCAATCTGGCGCTGGCGGGATCCATCGCCGAAGTTGGTTCGTCTAATAATAAAACTGGTGGAGAATGCAGCAGCGACCGCGCTAGGGATAATTTTTGTCTCATGCCCTTGGAGTATTTTCCAATCCTGCGGTTAACAGCATCCAATAAATCAAACTTGCCCAGCAAGTATTTAATCCTGGCATCTCTCTCGTCTGCAGACATATCATAGATCTGTCCAAAAAAATCCAGGTATTCCTTGATATACATCCTGTCATATAAACCATGATCCTCTGTTAAAACCCCGATTGCAGATCTTATCTTTTCAGGATCAGAAAGCACATCATAGCCTGCTACATGCGCAGTTCCACTGCTGGGTCGGAGTACAGTCGTCAGCATCCGGATAGCCGTTGTTTTCCCTGCCCCATTTGGTCCCAGCAGCGCAAGTACCTCTCCCGCGTGGACGTGGAGATTCACACGGTCTACTGCCTTTAATTCATTAAAGTATTTGGTGAGATTCGTCGTAATGATCATTGGATTATTGATTCAACGGGTATATTTTTCTGGCGCAAAATAAAAAGAACACTAGCAGCCAGGACAACAACTGCCATAAAAGCTTGATTGATGTTTATTCCCTGAAAGGAAGAGATATCCAATCGCAAATATTCCAAACCCACCCTTCCAATACCATAAAAAATTAGATAAATCAGGAACAGGTTTCCTGTTCTTATCCGGGCTTGAAATTTCCTACTCATCCATAATAAAAAAGCCATATTCAATATACTCCAGAGCGCTTCATATAAAAAGAGTGGATGATAGGTGTCCACGTATTCATAACCCGGCAGCCGATGCTGGGCATTAATAGTAATTGCCCAGGGCAAATCCGAAGGCAAACCATAAACCTCCTGGTTGATAAAATTTCCCCAGCGGCCAACTGCTTGGGCAAGCGCTAGCCCGGGTGCGATACTATCCAGCCAGATGGAAACTGGTTCCTTTTTTATTCTGGCAAATATCCATAAGGCGAGAGTTCCACCCATAACTGACCCAATAATCCCAGCCCCTCCTTTCCAGATGGCAATCGCCTCATTGAGATGGGAAAGATAATAGCGGGTGGTTATGCCGTGAGCTACCATGGATTGGGGAGGGGTCAGGATATGCCAGAGTCTGGCTCCGACGACACCTCCTAGGAATATCCAGGGAAAGGCATCGAACAGAAAATCCAGGGTTTTATTCTTTCTGTCAGCTTCATTTTTAACAATAACCATAGCAATCAGGATGCCCAGGATAATCACGATGCCATAATAATGAATGGTGAATGGTCCCAAACTAAATCCTGTTGGCATTTTTTTTCCTTTTTTAGAAAGTTGATTTCTGGCTGCTATCCCCCCAGCTAGAGTGTGTCTCCGAATTCCTCATCGGGAGCAATAAATACTTCACGTTCGATTCCACTTCCTTTAGAAGGACCGACATACCCAAGAGCTGCTAATTCGTCCATCAATCTAGCAGCGCGAGGATATCCGATACGTAATTTACGTTGGATCAATGAAGTGGATGCCCGTTGAGAATCACGAACGATTCTAAATGCATCCTTGATAAAGTCATCGTACTCATCTAGCTCTGCCTGCTCTTCAAGGACATTTTCCCAAGGGGGAATTTCGAGTTCTTCCGGCTCAATATCGGAGATTTCATTCCAAGATTTTATAACCCGGTTCAATTCATCTGGTGTCACAATACAGCCCTGCGTACGGATTGGACTGGCAGCTTCGGGCGGCAGGAACAACATATCCCCGTTACCCAGGAGAGATTCTGCCCCATTCATGTCCAGCACAACCCGCGAGTCAACCGAGGATGCTACAGCAAACGAGATCCGGGCAGGGAAATTTGCTTTAATCAACCCGGTAACTACATCAGTACTTGGCCGCTGGGTCGCAACTACCAGGTGAATTCCAGTTGCCCGTGCCATCTGAGCTAAGCGGACCAGGCTGAACTCCGTTTGGGCAGGAGCCATCATCATCAAGTCAGCCATCTCATCAATCATAACCACTATACGGGGCATAATTTCCCCATTCTTTCTGCGGCTGATTTTATTATTATAGGTATCTATATTTCTAGATCGAGTCTCATCCAGAACTTGATAGCGCCGATCCATTTCAGCAACAACCCACTGTAGCACTCCCATAATTCGTTCTAGGTCGGTCTCTACCTTGCCATATAAATGAGGGAGGCCATTAAACCGGACCAGTTCAACCATTTTTGGATCAATCATCACTAATTTAAGCTGTTCGGGGGAATTATTCATTACCAGACAGGTTGTTATGGATGTGATGCAAACCGATTTTCCAGAGCCGGTGGTTCCCGCAATTAATAAGTGGGGCATACTGGCCAAATCTGCAACTACGGGTTCTCCAGAGACATCACTACCCAAGGCAATGGAAAGGGGTGAGTCTAGTTTGTAAAAAGTTTCTGATTCAATTATCGATCGCAGATAGACCAGGGATGATTTTTCATTAGGTACTTCAATTCCTATGTACGATCTCCCGGGAACAGGGGCTTCGATGCGCAGCTGCTTGGCCGACAAGGCAAGAGCCAGGTCATTCTTTAAGGAAGTAATTCTTGATATCCGGACCCTTTTTCTGTCTTCATCAGCATCTTCATCAGTCCCGTTTAAATATCCTGGCTTAACAGCAAATTGGGTCACTGTAGGACCCACCTGAAATCCGACTACCTGGGATGGAATGCCAAACTCCGCCAGGGTCTTCTCAATTAATCCTGCAGACATATTGATGTGACGCTGATTCGGTCGGATTGATTTTCCAGAAGCCAACAAATCCAGGGGAGGAAGGGCTGCATCCCTGGGAAGTGGTTTCAGGTGTTTATCGTCCCTGGAATCAACTTTAAATTGTTTGCGGAATTCTGGCGGAATTCGCTGTTTCCGTTTCTCGGGAGCTTTTTTCTCGGATTCTCCGGTGGATCTTCCTTCCGCAGACATCCCCTCCAGGGTTGCTGAATCCAATTCTGGTACCAGTGTGTGCCCTTGGATTTCGGCAATCTGCTGCCGGACCTTTTCCGTAAAACCCAACCCAATAATACTGCCAATCAATGCTCCCAGAAAGGCCAGAATGCCAGTCCAGATTAGACCTATCAGGCTGGATAATGCTTCCACCAAACCCCAACCCACTAACCCGCCATCCAATCCTTCCCGGGCCCGGGTTATCGAATGTCCTCCCAAGACTGTAAATAAGGCTATCAAGCAAAAAATTGCAGTTTCCAGGGCAAAGATTCTTACCCAGGTGACTGGGTAAGGTTCCCCCGCCTGTTGTTTTAACATCCAGATTCCTAGGACAATACCAGAGAGGACCACAAACACACTTCCCCAGCCTAGACCCAAGCGGATAATATTTGTCCATCTTAATAATACAGATCCCTCGACCAGGCTCGGAAAAAGGGTAGCGACCAGGGTCATAACAGAGAAAGCAAGTAAAAGAATTCCACCAATATCCCAACTGTAATTCCTGAGACGATTCCAGGCACCCTGGAAGGATTTATTTTTATTTACCAGAGCATCTATTATGTCTTTTACATTTTGAGGGTCCTGCTTACCAGTCACAGAGTCTCCTACTGGCCTTGATTTTCGGGTTGAGATATCTGCTTAAAAGAAGCCAACCCGATACCAGCTAAAATAAGTATAGCACCAATTATTTTTACTGCTGGGGGCTTCTCATTGAGAAAAATATAAGCTAAAATCGAAGACCCAATCGGTTCTCCGAGCAAGTTTATAGACACATATCCTGCAGGTAAATACTTTAAAGACCAATTGAATATAGAATGCCCCAGGAGCTGAGGCACAAGAGCCAACAAAATTAACCAGCCATATACCCGTCCTGGATAAATCGGTGGAACCCCTACCATGATAAACATAGCAATCACCAGAAAAAGGGCTGAGGTGCTGTAAACTAGAAAGATATAGGGTGTTAAGGAAATTTTTCGACGCAGATGTCTGCCTATCATTATATAGATAGCAGCAGAGATAGCGCCCAGTACAGCCAGAAGATCTCCTATCAGACTTTTAGATCCTGAAAATCCGTTTTTAAAATCGCATGAGATGCCCCCGGGCAACCAGGAACATACATCACTACCGGCAACGATTGCCCCACCGACCAACGCTACTAGCATGCCCAGAACAGCAATCCTGGGAGTTTTTTCTCGCAGGAAAATTGGCGCCATCAGTGAGACCCACAAGGGAGTGGTAGTAACCAGGACCACAGAACTGGCCACGGAAGTGTATTCTAGAGATGTGATCCAGGTGCCAAAATGAACAGCCAGCAAAAAACCAGCCAGAAAAGCAAATCCAAAGTCTTTTCTGGATAAGGAGCGCAGTTCATTTTTGTGTTTTATGAGCGAATAGGGCAAGAGAAGAAGTGCTGCTAAACCCATCCTGAAAGCAGCGATAGTAATCGAAGATGTATAGTTCTGAGCAAACCGGATGAAGATTGAAGCTGTGGAAACAGCCACAATTCCTATTGGTACTATCAGATATGGTGCTACAGGAGGGATAGCGTTCTTTTTCATGAAGAATGTAACCTCTTTCTGAAAAGAGAGTTCCCAGGACAACGTTCTTTCTTGACAAAGAAAAATTCGGGGACTACAATTCGATCCTAGAGAGCTTATTATACAGCAGTTGAAAATACTTATTAACAATCAAGCAAGTTTTGGAGGATATTTATGACCCATACAATCACCTCTTTCTGTATGTATGACGCCAGTTGTGTGGAAGTTTGCCCCGTGGAATGCATTGTGCCTGGCAAACCGATGGATGAATGGCCGACCTACTACATTGATCCTGAAATCTGTATCGACTGCGGGGCATGTGTTCCAGAGTGTCCACACGATGCCATTTACGTGGAAGACGAAGTTCCTTCTGCATATGAAGCTCACGGAGATGAGCGCATGAATATGGCTGCCGGAATCGAAGGGTATGATGAAGAATATGAAACCGAAGATGTAAACGGGGTTACTCACACACTGAAACATACTCGTGTTCTGGATGCGGGCGAAGTTGTTGATCTCACCCCCGCAAACCAGCTCAACGAAGATTACTTCACTGACGGACCCGGGTACGATGCTCTAGATTAGTCGTTGTTCATACCTAAAGTTGAAAAGAAGAAGCCGTCTAGCGGCTTCTTTTTAATTACTCAATAACAGGAATTCTGCTTGGAAACCTTACTTCTTTTTCATTATTGAGAAGATCTCCATTAACTTCCATCCACCTTCCCCCGCAACCCGCAAATCCCGCAAAAGAAACCGCCACCAGGCCAGGAGGAAAAACAACAAGGCTCCCCCAAAAACGATCAGCAGGTTATCCCAATCAATACCAAGGATTGCGTATCCTCCTTGATAAAAGTGGAGAGGAGTAAATCCCACAATATTCTTAAGGTCTTGATTAATATTTGCCAAACCTATCAACAGGTAATTTCCCACTAATAACCCTCCTGCAATCATGCTCGCGATCCTGGCCGCAGGAAGCAGCATACTCAACAAAAAGGCAAATGAACCAAACAAAAGCAGCTGCCCCAACAATCCCCAAAAAGGTGTCAACAGCTCTCCTGCCGTTAGATTCAATCCAGAGGATCCGGATGGAATCGCCCAACTCAACCAGGCAACGACCAGTATAGACATTACTGTCAGGATATAACCAAACACTCTTCCCCAGAAAACAGCTGATCTGCTTTTTGGATAAGTCAAAATGAGGTCCAACAATCCATCCTCCTCATCTTTGACAATTAATTTGGCACCTGCTCCCACTGAAAAAATACCAACAATAATTGTCATATACCCAAAGAAATAAAGATCCAGATATCCATGGGGCGAACTAATGGCTGCAAAACTATCCCCAAAAAAAGCCAGCATATCCTCGGGGTAATAACCCAAAAAAGCATCAAAATCAATTAACGCGATATCTGAGTACATGGATGACATCAGGGCACTGTACATCACAAGCCCCAAACTCCATCCAAATATCTGTCCCCGATTGCGGCGGAGCGTATAAATTAATTCCACAAACATCTCAACTGACCTCCCCTGGATCTGATTCATAATATTTCAGGAAGATATCCTCCAGAGAGCGGGATGCAGTCTCAAGGTCTTTTACGGGATAAGCTGCCAGGGTTTTAATCAGCAGGTCCAGGTCCCCTTCAACCTGAATGGTTACTTCCAATCCGTTCCGAGATGAAACAAGTGTCACTCCTTCAAT
>JAZFRV010000165.1:0-2893 GCA_036445875.1 Anaerolineales bacterium | reverse complement strand
GAGCTACCCGGGTTCATCCGGGAGCCAAAACAGCCTTAAAGCTGATGGATGTAACTTCCGCCCGGGAGTTGGCGGAAATTATTGTTTCGGTTGGTCTGGCACAAAATCTAGCAGCTCTCCGGGCTTTAGCGACAGATGGTATCCAGCAAGGACATATGCGATTACATGCCAGGCAAGTAGCGATTGCCGCCGGTGCTGAAGGGGAGCAGATCAATCAACTGGCGGAAAAATTGATAACAGATAAAGAAATTCGAATAGATCATGCAATAACAATCATTGATAGTTGGAAAAAAACCGCAAAAAACTAGAGCAACCCCCCGGGATATTTATGGAAAATGAACAGACTAAAAATAAAGTTATGAAACCCTCCCAGCCTGTAGGTATTATCGGGTACGGTGCCTATGTTCCCCGGTACAGACTTCCTGCGACTGAAATTTCCCGTATCTGGAAAGGCGGACTGGCTCTTGAGTCTATCTTGGAGAAATCTGTGCCGGGAATCGACGAAGACGTGATAACCATGTCCATTGAAGCAGCCCGGAACGCGATGATGAGAGCGGATGTAAATCCATCTGATATCCGGGCAGTTTGGGTTGGGTCAGAATCTCACCCCTATGCAGTTAAGCCGACCTCTACAGTAGTTGCGGAGGCCCTGGGAATTACACCCTACACCCAGGCAGCTGATTGGGAATTTGCCTGCAAAGCCGGTACAGAAGCCATAGTTGCTGCTATGGCGCTGGTCGGTTCCGGGATGGGGAAATATGCCCTGGCAGCGGGAGTGGACACAGCCCAGGGGAAACCCGGGGATGCCCTCGAATATACATCGGCAGCGGGAGGTGGGGCTTTTATTATTGGACCGGCCGAAGAATCCCTGGCAGTGATTGAAGGAGTAACCTCATTTGTCACCGACACTCCTGATTTCTGGCGCAGGGAACATCAAATATACCCTGAACATGGGGGACGGTTCACCGGTCAACCAGCATACTTTAAACATATCCTGAACGCAGTAAATACCTTGCTGGATGAAATGGGGGCAAAACCAGAAGAATTTGATTTTGTGATCTTTCACCAACCAAATACCAAATTCCCCCAGCGAGTGGCAAGGGAGCTGGGTTTTACGGCTGCCCAGATGGAAAAAGGATTTTTATCACCCAGAATAGGAAATGCGTACTCTGGATCTTCATTACTTGGATTGACCGCAGTCCTTGATCACGCTGACCCCGGAAACAGGATCCTGATGGCTTCATTCGGGTCAGGCGCGGGATCAGATGCGTTTTCCATTAAGGTTACGGATAATATATTATCCAGGAAAGGAAAGGCATCAACTACAGAAGATTATATTAACCGGCGGACAGAAATTGATTATGCCGAATATGCCAGGATGCGGGGCAAAATTATCCTGAAATAGACTATTTCACCTTTATTAATGGGCTTGCTTTCTAGAAATTGATAGTTCTTGATAGTTTGAACCCAGTATACTGTCCCTGTTGAGTTTCGAATAAACCTGTAGTTAAATTCGGACAGGAGTAGAAAAATTATGGATATACCGCGCCACTGGCGTTTGAATAAACAGCGATATGCGTTAACCGGTGAAGTTTGTCCGCATTGCGACGCCAAAATATTTCCTCCCCGGGATGTATGCCCTGAATGTGGTGATGAAGCAAAAACCGAATTTGAATTCAGCGGAAAGGGTGAAATCTATTCATTCACTGATATTTATAACGCGCCAGAGGGCTTTGAAGAAACCATTCCCTATACAGTAGCCCTGGTGAAGTTGGAAGAGGGTCCGGTTGTGACAGCCCAGTTAACCGATATCGGCGATCGCCGGGTTGAAATTGGCATGCCGGTAGAAATGATCACCCGAAAACTCCGTTCAGATGGAGATGATCGAGGTCTGCTGGTTTATGGATATAAATTCCGACCGCAGATGGGCACCTAGATAATTTCTTTTCCAAGATAAAACCCCTTTCAAAAGAAAGGGGTTTTTAATTTAATGTATCCAGACTAATAGGACCCTCATGATTAAGTTCCCAGAGTTTATAAAACTCCGGGATCAATTTTTGCTATGGAATCAGATAGGTATCATGAATTTCGCCCTGGGGATCAATCAGCGTTACCGTCTCCCCGGGCTGCCAGATCGAATCTGATAATCCCAGGTAAAGTTCTATGGGATTGGAGCTTCCTTCTTTGGTGTAGATGTTGACAGCGCCCTGACTGTGAAGTTCCAGACTCGCCAGACCAGATTGTTCCAGGATGGAATATTCGTTATTATTCTCATCTTTTATGCGCCAATCCTGAAGTGAAATGGTATCTTCAGTAGCAGTCCCCGGCTGGGTCAACCGAATATATTCTGTGGCTAGATTTCCAACACCGCCAACTTCACTGATTTTAATCAACAGATTGGAAATATCTTGAGAGGTTTCTCCGGAAGAGGATGAAATAGATTGTTCAGCAGCTTGTTCCGGCATATCAAACAAGATATTTTTTAGCCGGGTGTTTTCCCACAGAAAGAGAACTGCCAGGATAGTCACTGCGGAAACAACAATATTCAAGACAACATAGAAAGTCAGTTTTTTAGCCTGATTCATGGTCAGATTCAATCTCCATTAAACCACGGGTGAGGTTTGAATATTATTATACCTCAGAGAGATTTTGATTTATATCCTTTTTCAGTGCATATCCGGTGCATATGGGATAGACACAATATACACAGTAGACACTATTTTCCCCCTTATTTCTCTTTATTTTCCACTCCTCTCGATGATGTGCCAATTACCAGTGGCTTTTTAAGCCACTGGTAGGTACTATTATTTTTTCTCAATTCTACTAGTTTATTCCTCAAGTATTGTTTAGAATATTATTGTTATACTGGTTAAGATAAAAGTAGTTATCAAAA
>JAZFRV010000164.1:0-4104 GCA_036445875.1 Anaerolineales bacterium | reverse complement strand
AGGTGTTTTTTTATATAGAATCGGGATCTGGAAACACTTATGCTGGGAACCTGAAAAACCAATTAGGAGAATAGGTCCCTTTTGACCGAAATTTGTTCAAGATCCGGATAAGCTTGCATAAATTGATCTTCCGGCTTAACCCGCAACAGCCAGGTTATCCAGCGGATAAATCCCCGGGTCATACCCTTCCCACCCTGACTGGCATGACAGGCAGCTGCCGCATTCTTTTCCTCTCTAACTATCGAATAATCAATCCGGGCGTGGATTGGAAAATCATCTCCATCCAATTGAGTTAAATCAATATCTTTATTCTTTCCATAACGTGCGGGGTCTTTGCCCAACAAACGCAAAAGTCGAACAGTAAACCGGATGAAATGTCGAGAGATGGTGTGGTAATACAATTTTCCGGGAGTATGGGGAGGGTAAGAACTCTTGAAGGAAGGATCCCCCGCTAAATAAAATGCCTTTGTCGCAGCTTGATGTATATAGATGTGGTCCGGATGGCGGTAACCCCCGATGTGATCAAAAGTTAATATTACCTGGGGTTTAATTCTTCTGATAATCTCAGTAATTTCCTCTGCAACCTGATTTAATGGTGCATTAACCAATGCTTCAGGTTTGTTATTATCAGCACTTCCGGACATACCGGAGTCTCGATAATCTAAAAGGTGGACCTCCTCAATCCCTAACTTCTCAACTGCGCAAAACAACTCACTTTCACGCAGCTGACCGATAGACGAAAATCCTGCCAAATATTCTGGATCAACTTCACCAGCTTCCCCGCGAGTGGCACATATGAGATGTACTTCTGTCCCGGATTTGGCATATTTCGCCAGCGTACCTCCCATTCCGAAAGATTCATCATCCGGATGTGCCAGGACAGACAATAATACTCTTTGGTTTTTATTTATCTCCATTTTAAACCAATATCCTTCTATAAATTTGAAGCACTTGCGGGATTATATCATTCACAACTGTTGAGCATTTAAGGGATTACAATTTATTATAAATATCTAATCATGGAGAGATTCATCTCATATCCAACCAGGAGAACACAAATTGAAACCTCCCCATGAATTAAATAAGAATCTACAAGGCAATCTATGGAAATTAATCACGAGATTATAGAGTGGCTGTTATCTGGAGATCCCTGCGTTCGCTGGCAGGTACAGAGGGATCTTCTGGACAAAAATCCAGCAATCTATCAAAAAGAGCAAGCTAAGATCCCAGAAGAGGGATGGGGTAAAAAATTATTATCACACCAGGACTCTGAGGGAACCTGGGGAGGCGGATTATATTCACCGAAATGGATCTCCACTACCTATACACTGCTTGCGCTGAGACGCCTTGGATTACCTTCAGAGAATGGAGCAGCTCACCAGGGCTGTAATCTTTTATTAGAGAAAGGGTTTTTTGAACCTGATGGTGGAATAAATTTCTCAGATAATTCCAAGTATAGTGAAACCTGCATCACCGGGATGATCCTTTCTCTTCTGGCATATTTTTCCATTCGAGATGAACGAGTACACCGATTAGCAGATCATTTACTGGTTCAGCAGATGGTAGATGGTGGTTGGAACTGCAGATCCTATCGAGGGGATACGCATAGTTCTTTTCACACAACAATCTCAGCCCTTGAGGGACTTTTAGCCTATCAAACCACTTATCCAGATGAAAACAAAAAGATCTCAGCTGCCAGGAGAAGAGCCCACGAATTTCTCCTTCAGCACAAACTTTACCAATCACACCGAACCGGGGAAGTTGTCAAACAGCAGATGCTACGGTTCCCTTTTCCTCCCCGCTGGTATTATGATTTCCTGAGAGCTCTGGATTATTTTCAATCTGCTGAGGCAGAGCAAGATCAACGGTTTAAGGATTCAGTAAATCTTCTTATTACAAAACAGAAAAAGAGTGGTCTTTGGGCTGCCTACCGGGGCCCTAGCGGGAGAACCTTCTTTAATCTAGAACCAGCTGGAAAACCCAGCCGAATGAATACTTTGCGAGCACTAAGAGTTTTAAGGTGGTGGAACGAAGGGATTTAAGGAAATTTTACCTAATTATCTGGGCAGGAAAGTCATCCTAAAAAGTACTCTTATCAACTAATTAACAGGAGCTTTATAACTGTTGACATACTCTTTATTCCTGCTACAATGCCTTACAGAATTTTATAATTTTCAGATCAGAGGACAAAAATGGAAAATTCACAAGACATTTCCCTTACTCCGGAAGCTGCGATCGCCATTAAATCGTTACTGAAGGAGCAAAATCTTTCCGAACATTCCCTGAGGATCTTCATCGCAGGGGTTGGTTGAGGAGGTCCTCAGTACGGCATGTCCTTGGATGACAAGGTCAGTGACAGCGACCAGGTTTATTCAAGTCATGGTGTACAGGTCATCGTTGATGACCAAACCCTGGCCTACCTCCAGAAAGCTACTGTTAAATATGTGGAAGATAATGGCCAGACCGGTTTCCAAATTTCGCAAGATGCACCGCAAACTGCCAGTGCAGGATGTGCCGGTTGTGATCCCGCTACAGGTTGCGCATAAATTACAACAGTACCAATCAAGAAAACCAGGATTTTTCATGAATCCTGGTTTTCTTATATTTGGGGTAATGTGTTTATGATCGCCGTAAAACCGATACTATCAATCCAAAAACTCCAATCGATACCAATCCTAAAATAATAAATCCACTGGGCAATCCGCCTGTTCCTGTTATCAAGGGAGAGGAAGCATAAGTAGGAATAATTAATGGCGGAGGTGGTGTAAATGTGGGTTTCCTGGTAGGAGGAATTTCAGAAATAAATTGAGACGCCAGAGTAGGATCAATTGTTGGTGTGGTTTCAGGGGTAGGTGTAGGTGGTTTAGGAACTATTGGTAATTCACCTGTTACTCGAACATAGGGAGCATAAACCCAAGCAACACCTTCGGGCACACCAGGGTATATAATCTTAACCCAGGTCCCACCCTCCGTTCTTGCCAGTGCAGGAACTTCTTGACGATTGATTAAAACACCCACCTTAGGGTAAAAAACATCCGGTCCTGAACGGACATTAATCTGATCTTCAGGATCTGAGTATACAATAGCTATGGGGCCTTTTGGTGTACCTGTTACCGTTGCAATAGCTACAGTTGGCTGTTGGTAAGAATCAGAGGCCTGAACTAAACTGGTTCCCGCTAAGAATAATACCAGTCCTGATCCCAAAAATATCATTGAAAGAATGGTTGTCAGCTTTCTCATTTACCTGTTTTCCTGACCACTGCTGATCCTTCGCTCAATTTTTCCAATGCAGCTACCGCATATGGATAAAGTTGATTTTCGTCTAAGGTTTTTTTCCGAATAGGAGATCGTCTCAGCATTTGATTTCTTTTCTCAATCTTTGAAATAAGAATTTTTAAGGTTGTACTTGCTTCAAGAAAACCAATTTCACCGCAAAAATAGATCGCCTTCTGCCTGATTCCCAGGGGTTTTTTCCGGTCGTTCACTATACCACTCAGCCGATTTCCTGCATAGGAAGCCAATCTGAAAATTCCGATCAGGCTTTCCTCTGCAGAGAGATATTGCTCAGAAACTTCTAGTAGATCCAGGATCTGCTCTGTGTTGAGATTGGCAAGGTAATTCTGCAGCTGCCTGAGTACCGGATCTGACAACTTTTCTCCATCCTCATCCCCGGCCAGAACAGATCCCAGCGCTTTAACGATATGGAAGCGGACTTCAAGATCCGGATCAGAAAGGCGCGTTGCCAGTAAATATGCAATTAATGGCGATTTTGTGAGAGTGCCTTGATCTAGCAAATAATCAAGGGCTTTCTCCCTCTCAAACGAGTTGGGAGAAATCAAACCCTCAGCTGCCTGCCAAATTTCATCACTCCACTCCGGATCTTGGGTGGGAAGTTTTTTTATCATATCAAGAATATCTAGTTTTCCAATCTCAATATTACATTATTGGAAATCAACCATTCGTTTCTGCAGAGAATTTAATAGGGACGTGAAAGCCTCTGCGAAAGATTCAACACCCTCGGATTCCAATTCTTGAGTAACCCGATCTAAATCGATATCCAAACTTGAGAGATCATCCAAAGCTTTCCGGGCAGATTCTAGATCC
>JAZFRV010000163.1:0-12200 GCA_036445875.1 Anaerolineales bacterium | reverse complement strand
CCAGCATTGAGAGCAATTCCAGGTTATGACGCTGACCTATTTGATAATCGTTTGGGTCATGTCCTGGAGTGATCTTTAAAGCACCAGTCCCAAATTCAGTGCTGACGTATTCATCTCCAATAACTGGTATTTCTCGTCCGAGCACGGGAACCAGGACCATTTTCCCGATATATTTTTTATAGCGGTCATCATCCGGGTGGACTGCCACCGCAGCATCCCCCAAGATAGTTTCTGGTCTTGTTGTAGCAACTGGTATATATTGTTCAGGATCCTCTGCCAATTTGTATTTAAAATAATACAATTTTCCTTCTTCTTCAGTGTGCTCCACTTCCAAATCAGAAACCGCGGTTTGCAGGGTAGGAGACCAGTTAATTAATCGTGGTCCCCGGTAGATTAGACCTTTTTCATATAGATTTACAAAGGCTTCTCGAACTGCTTTTGAGAGACCTTCATCCAAAGTGAATCGTTCCCGGTCCCAATCGCAAGAGGCGCCCAAACGGCGAATTTGTTCAACGATAGTTCCTCCGTGTTCTTCCTTCCAATCCCAGGTTTCTTCCAAGAACCTTTTCCTGCCAATTTCCTCCCGGCTTGTTCCTTGTTCTTTTAACTTCAACTCCACCTGCAGCTGAGTGGCGATGCCGGCGTGATCTGTTCCTGGCACCCAGAGCGTTGGTATCCCTTTCATTCTTTGATATCGGATCATCAGATCTTCCAGGGTTACAAATAAAACATGACCCAGGTGCAGAATGCCGGTGACATTAGGTGGGGGGATACTGATCACATAGGGTTTTATAGTGGGATCATGTCCTGGTAAATTGGGATCATTGGTTGGTTTAAAGTAACCATTATCTTCCCAAAATTTGTACAATCTCGCTTCTGCAGCTTTGAAATCATAAGTTTTTGGCAGCATAGAGTTCTCCAGTCGAATAATATTCTTGAATTGGCAGGTGCCAATTAAGGTATTGATGTTGTTTCAACCTGTTGATGGGTGAATCCTCCATCAATCTGTATGGACGAGGATTATATCGTCATTCTGTCTGGCAAGAGTCCAACCTTCAGTGGTGTTAACAATATTGAACGGACTTTACCAGGTGAGTAACACCATACTATTCTCATCCTTAAAATAAAAACCCCTTTCATCCTTAGAGGACGAAAAGGGTTATGCGTGCCGAAGCACAAACTAACCTTCCGCGGTACCACCTCTGTTTGAGCACTTTTTGATTTTGCTCACACTCAGTTCCTGGAACTATCATCAGGATTTTGCTGTATCGGGCAAACCCGTGCCGTTCTACTCTTTAAAGAACTCAAATTTCTTCGGCATACGAACCGGGGGACATTCCATGGGAGTTGCTGAGGGGGCTTTCAGCCGTTGACCACCCGTCTCTACCAGCTCACTGACCAAGTACTCTTCCTGGTTTTTGTTTTACTCTTCAATTTTCCGCATTATACCTGTAGAGAGAGGTCTCGTCAACAAGTTCAAGCGATTGAAAATGATCATAATCCGGCTTAAATCTACTTGTTGGTTTTTGATGAATAAACTTCAGATTCAAGGTTTTTTTATTCCAATCTTAAAATTTCTTGACTTTCACTATCGAAGTATGCTATTCTTTGGGTTATTGACAGGCGGGAGATGCTTGTTATTTTTGAAAAATACTGAGTCTATTTATCCTAGGAGGGGATGAAATCTATGATCCATCGGGAACGAGTTGCAGACGATGTTTATACTTTTCAGAGTGATGTTTATGCCAAGGTCAACGCCGGTGCAATCATCGGACAAGAATGGGCGGTGGTAATTGATACTCTTGCATTTCCTGATGAGACTTTAGCTATCAGGGAATTTATTGAAGAAGAATTAAAGAGGAAAGTTCGATACGTGATTAATACCCATTACCATGCTGATCATAGTTGGGGTAATTGTTTTTTCCCAGGAGCTTATATCCTGGGTTCCGAATTATGCCGGAAGAATTTAGAGGAATACGGGGAATCTTCTCTGAAAACAGCGATAGAAACTGACAGAGTATTCCAGAAGACCCAAATTGTATTACCTCATCTAACTATCGATTCCGGCGTTCTGGAACTAATAGTTGGCGACAAGACCTTAAGGTTCGTTGAACTGCCAGGTCACAGTGATGACGGCATCGGAGTTTATATTGTTGAGGATGAAGTTTTATTTGCCGGGGATGTATGGATGCCAATTCCTCATATAGTTGATGGTGATCCGGATGTAATGAGGGAATCTCTAAGGAAAATCGAATCGCTCACGCTTGAGAATGTAGTCCAGGGACATGGTGAGGTGATTTTGCGGGGAGAGGTAAACACGAGTATAGCTGACCGCATAGCTTACCTGGATATAATAGAAAATATTATTGAGGAAGCCGCGAAGGATGAATTTCCAGGTGATTACCTTAAGGAAAAAACGATTGAAATCTGTGGGAAGAGTCGGATTTTATTAGGTGGCGCTGCTGAGGAAATTCACCAGCAGAATTTAAGACATTTGTATCGAAAAAATATTGGGGAAGAACCCCGCTGGTTTAATCATTAAGATACCCGCAATAATATATCAAAAAGATCCTGCTATTATTTCAGCAAGATCTTTTATTATTATTATTATTCTCTACTCTCTCTTATTGCTTTTTTTTTGCCCTGATACCAACCAACCGTTCTGTTCCATTCATCAATCGTTTTATATTTGGGCGTAAAGCCCAGACAATAAAGATTTCGGCCAGAAGCCCAAAGAAAATATACTGCCAGGGTGTGCCGATTTTGATAAATCTGATCAGGAGGATTACGGTACCAATCAATGGCAAGCTCAATGTAGCCAGGGAGGCATAGCCGACAATCATCACCATAAAATATCCTGCAGGGATAAGTATAAAGATGCTCGGCCACCAGAGGCCAACGATACCGCCAACTGCGGGTGTGCCACCCGCACCTCCCCCGACTGTGATCTTTCCATCCTGATCCCTCCGGATCAAATATATTGAATAATTATGGCCGATTAGAGCCATTATAGGAGACAAGACATGGAACCAGGGAGAATTTGGGTAAAAATATTGAGCGATCCAGACAACGCAGGCGGTTTTCACGATATCCAAAAGAGAAGTAGTGAAACCAATTGTAAAGCCTGCAGCCCGCATGGCATTGGTTCCACCAGTGCGACCGCTTGCGACTTCCCGGACATCCTCCCCTTTTGCCAACTTGACCAGAATATATCCCCAGGGAATAGAACCAATACAATAAGCAAGAAAAAGGATACCAATTTTCTGTAGAAATTCCATTTTAATATTTCTCCATGTCTGCAGTGAGAGTTTTACTTGATAAGCTTTTTAACACAAAAATAGGAAAAGAGAAACGGATTACAGCAAGAAAGTGATTCCCCAGGAAACGATCACAATCGAGACAGGCCAGATTATTTCATTTATTTCTAATTTCGAATCTTTTACTTGAAGCCGGTCACTGATTTCTATTAATGCGTATAGGGGTCCTGCCAGTGCAATCCCAAAATTCACAGATTGCATCGGCCAATAATGCAATCCAGCCGCAATTTCTCCAATTAGTAGAAAGGATACTGATCCTTGGGTAATTGCCCAGAAACCTCCCTGTCGGAGGTGAATAACCCTGACAAAAACCAATCCAGCTGACACACTCAGGATAGGTATTCTATAAAAAAGCCTGACTTCTGCTGAATGAAGTGATATGGCCAGGATCAGGAATAAAACAATTGATAGGGCAGTAATTCCCATCTCAGCCGGCAGGTAATAAGGATTGGATGAATCGAGTACTATATACTCAGCTATGAATACAAGGATCAATAATACTCCACTGGAGAAAGCTGCTATCCACCAAGATCTCCCGTAGGGAAGTTGTTCAATTGCGAGCATTAATACCAATGAAGTCAGGGACGGCAGCAACCAGTGAACTGCGGTAATCTCATCAGTGTTTCTGGCGGGATGATCCAGGAGCATCCAGGCAGATCCCGATGCAGTTAATCCAGCTACGAGGAGAGTAACCAGAGTGGAAAAATTGAATCGGACTGGGAAATAAATACCCAATAATGTGATTTCGTATTCAAGGGTTTGAATCGAGACAAAATGTGTTAGTGTGTATGCCAATAGAATTGTTGATACCAATATACTGAGGGTATTAAGATCAGGGAGCAGATCCCGATTTTCTGGCATATTTCCATTTTACCGCGAAGTGTGGGAAAACGCAGATATTTATCAAATCCTATCTGCCTTATAACATCAGGCTGTGTTAAACTTGAAATAGGAAAATTGCATATTCATGAATTGTGTTTGAATGGGGAGTATGGTAAATCGAAAACAGAAGATCGGGAAGTGGGGGGAAGGATTAGCAGCGGCTTACCTGGAAGAAAGAGGTTACCTGATCCTGGATCAAAATGTATACACTCTCTATGGGGAAATTGATATTATAGCCCTTCAAGTTATTGACTCTGAAAAATACCTGGTTTTTGTAGAGGTGAAAACCCGTACCACCTTGGATTATGGCAACCCGGAGGATTCAATTACCTGGCAAAAAAAGGAACATCTGGTTTCTGCAATTGGATCCTATTTACAGGACCATGAGGATCTGGAGGATCCCTGGCGAGTTGATGTAATTGCTATTCAAAAACTATCTGCAGGGAACCCGCCCAACATCAAACATTTCGAAAATGTCTTTTCATGAAAAATGATCAGAAGAAAAAACCACTTATTGTGATCATCGGTCCTACGGCAGTAGGGAAAACCGAAATTTCACTTCGAGTAGCAGAGCGATTGAAAGGTGAAATCGTTTCAGCAGACTCTCGATTATTTTACCGGGGGATGGATATCGGTACCGCGAAGCCAACCAGGGAAGAACAATCTCTTGTTCCCCATCATTTTGTGGATGTGGCGGAGCCAGATGAGGATTGGAGTTTAGCGGTATATTTGCCAAAAGCGATTAAAGTCATCCAGGATATCCAGAAGAGAAATAATTTGCCTTTCCTGGTGGGAGGCACAGGTCAATACGTCCAGGCTATAGTTCAAGGGTGGGACCTGCCAGGAATTAAACCTGATCCACACCTAAGGGAAACGCTCCAGCAATGGTCAGACCAGGTTGGTGTGGAAGGGATCAGGGAACGGTTAGAAGAACTGGATCCGGAAGCCGCAGCTGGTATTGATGGACCCAATCTTCGCCGCATGATCCGAGCCCTGGAAGTGATCCTGTCATCCGGGAAAAAATTCTCGGAGCAAAAGAAAGCCCATGGATCACAATTTCAGGTTTTTCAGATCGGTCTTACCAGACCCAGGGAAGATTTGTATCGGAGAATTGATCTGCGAGTTGATCAAATGCTGGAAAGAGGATTGGTTGTTGAAGTCCAGGAGCTGCTGGAGAGAGGATACAGAGCGGAGCTTTCTGCGATGTCTGCTATTGGATATAAACAGATAATTAAATACCTTACCGGAGAAATTCCCCTGGATGAGGCAGTTCGTTTGATCAAAAGCAAATCTCATAATTATGTTCGCCAGCAAGCAAATTGGTTTCAAAAAGAAGATCCAGAAATCCATTGGTTTTCTGCAGAAATAGATCCATCAGAAATGATTATCAACGAAATTCAACATTTCATGTCATAAATTTGTTATACTCAAAATAGCAAATTCTATATCTTCCCAGAGGAGGAATCTAATGGAGCACCGACCCTGGCATGATTTTTATGATGAAGGAATTCCGACAAGTCTGTCGTACCCAGAAGTCCCTCTATTTCATTTCCTTGAAGATTCAGCAAAAAAATACCCTGATAAACCCTGTACCATCTTTAAGGGAGCGGAAATTTCCTATAAAGAGATGAGCAAGATCACTGACAACCTGGCAGCTGCTTTGGTAGATCTGGGAGTAAAGAAAGGAGATCGGGTTGGTATTCTGATCCCTAATACCCCCCAGTTTGTGATGGCATTTTTTGCTGTCTTAAAAGCTGGTGGTATCGTTGTCGCCACTAATCCTCAATACACTGGAAGAGAAATTAAACATCAAGTCAATGATTCCGGTATGAAGCTCATGATTTTAATGAGTAATTACTATGAATTGGTCAAAAGTGTTCAATCTGAGACAGCTATTTCCCAGCTAGTTGTCACCAATATTAAGGAGACTTTGCCTCCTCTGTTGAGTGTTTTATTTACGCTGGCGAAAGAAAAAAAAGGTGGATTCAAGGTTACTCTCCGGGATAATGATCTCTGGCTGCCAGATCTACTGACTAAGTATAGTGGTCAGGATTGTCCAGAGATTGAGGTCGGTCCGGAAGATACTGCAATATTTCAATATAGTGGAGGAACAACCGGTGTTCCAAAGGCAGCCATCGGGCTGCACCGCAACCTGGTCGCCAACACGATTCAAATGCTGCATTGGATTACCAGTGGAGAGATGGGGAATGAGGTGGTGATGATGGCCATCCCGCTTTACCATGTGTATGGAATGGTGGCAGGGATGAATTATGGATTGGCCGCGGGTGGCACTCTTGTGATGGTTCCTGACCCCAGAGATTTGAAAGATCTGCTGAGCAATATGCAAAAGTACAAAACAACCATGTTCCCGGCTGTCCCTGCTCTTTATAATGCCATTAACAACAACGCTGACGTTATCGCCGGCAAATATGACCTGAGCGCCATCAAAGCCTGCATCTCAGGATCGGCACCTTTGATGAGGGAGACCAAGGAAACTTTTGAAAAATTGACCGGAGGCGGTCTCTTTGAAGGTTATGGTCTATCCGAAACACCCACTGCTACTCACTGTAACCCAAATTTAGGAGAGAATCGGACTGGTTCAATCGGGCTGCCTTTCCCAGATGTGGATGCAAAGATCGTTGACCTTGAGGATGAGGTTACAGAACTTGAAGTAGGGGAAATTGGTGAATTAATCATCAAAGCCCCTCAGGTTTTTAAGGGATATCATAATATGCCTACAGAAACCAGGAATTCGCTGCGGGATGGATGGTTGTACACCGGTGATATTGCCCGGATGGATGAGCAGGGATATTTCTATATTGTGGATCGGAAAAAAGAGTTGATTAAACCGGGAGGTTTCCAGGTTTGGCCGCGGGAAGTAGAAGAAATTCTTCAGGATCATCCTGCTATTCAGGATGTAGGTGTTGCGGGAGTGCCGGATCCAAAACGGGGAGAAATTGTCAAAGCCTGGATTGTCTTGACCGAGGGTCATGATTTGGATCGGGAGGAATTGAAAACGTGGTGTATCGATAAATTAGCAAAGTATAAAATCCCTTCAGAGATTGAAATCAGGGCTGAGCTTCCCAAAACACATGTAGGTAAATTGTTACGGAGAGAGTTGGTGAGAGAACACAAGGAAGGACAAGCGGAATAATCCCCCTGTTTTCTCAAATAATATCATTTATCTCAGCCAGGTGGATTCAGTCCCTTGCAGGATTATCTTCGGGAAAATTTGTTGAGGAATTTCTGGGCTTCATTAATTCTTGGAAATTCTTGTTCTTTTCTTCTAAATTCGGGTGTGTGAGTATACCTTCGATCATTTATTAGATTTGCTCCTAGTTGAAGATGGAGTAGTTCATGATACATGACATAGTCAACCACATACTCCGGAACCCAGGGATGATCTAAACTGATACTGACCATCACCGTGTTTATATCTTCCTGGTAATGCCCAAATTTCCTGCGGGTTAATCGATTATTCCAAACCAGATGAGGTTTTTCCAATTTCCCAGAAAAATATTTTTGATTCACCCGTAGATAACTCTCTGCCAAGTCGTAATTTTTGCCAGCTGAAAAACTACTTGGGGGAATAGACAGGTATTCTAGGGATTCCCGAATGGTTTGTGAATGATTGCTTGAAGCATATTCCCTGAGTATCTGCCGGTTTGGAGCAGATGAAGGATTTAACCCAATACCTAACAGAGCCATAAGCACTTGATCCGGTGCCAATATAAAACTTTCCTGGGCTACGATGTCGATGGTTTTACCCTTCTCGCGAATCTTGTAGAGTGGACCGATGTGATACAGCCGAAGCTCAACCTGGAAATGATCCAATCTGATAATACGCGGCATGTCGGGCAAATACAATAATATCCGTTGGATGGCATCCAGGTGATTTTGAAGATTATTCCCTATCGATAGAAACTTCATCCATTGAAACGCCCGGCGGGATCTTAGCGGAAGACTCGCAGCAGTCATTCCCCGATCTGAAAGAATGTTCTCTACAGTGGAGGCGGTTTCACTCACAAAATTGGATAGATCCGAAAATAACTTTCGGAAGTCAGCCTCTCGAGAACTGGCTGACTTAACCTTTTTAAGGGAGATCATCTCCTGGATGTCACTTGTTCTTTTTATCAAGTTTTGGATGGTAAATTTCTGCATAGTTGATTAGTTTTGTTTTCTACCCGTAATATTGAGTTGAATACTTCCCAAGGCATTAATATTTCTAGTGGTGGTTTTGTATCTAGGGATGAAAATCACTTAAATTGCTTTGACAAGGAAGCCATGATGTCATAAAATCGTGTAGTCTGAATAAGAATAGTTTCTAACAAAATATAAGTATAACAAAATCAATCCCTGAATGAATGGTTTAGGATAAATTCCCATTATTTTTTAGGAAGGTTTAATCCATGAAAGAATATTCAACTTCAAATATTCGTAATATTGCTTTGGCGTCCCATAGTGGATCAGGTAAATCGATGCTAGCAGAATCGCTGTTGTATTTTACAGGAGCATTAACCCGCTTGGGAGAAATCAATGCCGGCACAACAGTCTCTGATTTCCAAGATGAGGAAAAACGCCGGGGAATTTCCATCTCAACCACCGTGATTCCAGTTGAGTACATGGATCACAAAATCAACTTGTTGGATACACCTGGTTATACAGATTTTGTCGGAGAAGTTATCTCGGCATTACGGGTAGTTGATGGAGTCATTATTCCAGTTGATTCAGTTGCAGGAGCTGAAGTTGGAACTGAACTGGCCTGGCAATATGCAGATGATTTTAATTTACCGCGTTTTGTAGTGATCAATATGATGGATCGTGAAAACGCAAACTTCCAAAAAGCCCTCGATTCTGTCCGGCAAATGACTTCCTTAAGATTAATTCCCCTCCAACTCCCCTGGGGAGAAAAAGCAGATTTCAGTGGAGTGTTTGATATCCTCGAAAACAAAGCCTATCAGGGCGACGGAAAAACAACCACCGATATCCCGGCTGAATTCCAGGACCAGGTTGAGGAATTAAGAATGGAAATCATTGAAGCTGCTGCAGAAGGCAACGATGATTTGTTGATGAAATACCTGGAAGGCGATACTTTAACTGAAGATGAAATCCTAAGCGGTTTAAAGAATGCAGTCAAGGCGCTGTCATTTATTCCAGTCCTGGTAAGTTCAGGTACAGGGACTGTGGGCATGGCTCCCTTGCTTAACCTGATTTTAAAACTGATGCCTGCGCCAGATTAAATAGATCCCATATCTGCAGAGGGTGCAAAAGGTGATGAAGAACTTCAGGCGTCAGACGCAGGACCATTCGCTGCTTATGTTTGGAAAACCACTGCAGATCCTTATGTAGGAAAAATAACTTATTTCCGGGTGTACTCTGGTTCTGTGAGTTCGGACAGTAAAGTCTGGAATCATCAGAAAGGTGAAGAAGAACGCTTTGGGAATATTTCTGTGATGCGTGGAAAACAACAGCTGGATGTTAAGAATGTGCATGCTGGTGATATCGCGGCAGTACCAAAATTGAATGTTACCTCCACTGGTGATACTTTCGGCGATGAAGGACATCCAGTAAAACTGGCAATCCCATTTTATCCGAAAGCGGTATACCGGGTCGCAGTGATTCCAGCTTCGCAGGCCGACTCGGCAAAATTAAGCCCAACGCTCACACGTCTCTGCGAAGAGGATATGACCTTGGCCTGGAAGCAGGATACAACTACAAAAGAAACTATTCTTGAAGGGATGGGTGGTCAGCATATTGATGTTGCCATTCGGAAAGCAAAAGATATTTTCCAGACTGAGTTGAATATCCGGATTCCAAAGGTTCCCTACCAGGAAACCATCAGCAAAAGCGGTGCTGCACAGTATCGACATAAAAAACAATCTGGAGGATCCGGGCAGTTCGCAGAAATCCATATGCGCCTTGATCCTCTTCCTGAAGAAAGATTTGAGTTCAAAAATGAGGTCTTTGGTGGATCGATTTCCAAGAATTACATGCCAGCGATTGAGAAAGGTGTGAAAACCGTTATGGATGGGGGTGTTCTGGCCGGTTATCCTGTCGTAAACGTCAAAGCGGCAGTATTCGATGGAAAAGAACATCCAGTTGATTCTAAACCGGTGGCGTTTGAAATCTGCGCCCGCCAAGTATTCAAAATGGCTTTCCGTGAAGCGGGTGGAGTCCTGTTGGAACCGATTATGGAAGCACGAGTAACAGTGCCAGAAGAAAACATGGGCGATATCCTTGGTGATTTTAATACACGCCGAGCCCGAGTTCAGGGGATGGATACCAAGGTTGGAAGGTCAATTGTAACTGCTCAGGTTCCACTAGCAGAAATGCAGCGCTATACAACAGATCTCAGGTCGATGACCGGGGGTAGGGGCATATTTGAGATGGATTTTATCCACTATCAGCAGCTTCCTACTCACCTGGCGGAGGAGGTTATCGCAGAGAATCAGGAAGAAGAATAATAAAACGAAACTACCTATAAATACACCCCTGAATGCACTGCATTTCAGGGGTGTATTTGATTCAGGATATTTCCGGGCAGAGAATTAATGGTTACTCTTTGATAGTGGTCAATTTTAGCCAGGTGAATACAACAGGCGCACCATAGGCGATCCACAATCCAATCAAGGTGTAACGGACAAAACGCAGTATATAGGCTGCTGCTGAAATATCATCTGGAAAGATTGAGCCTAAACCGATATAGAGAATCAACACTCCAATCAATCCACTGACGTAACGTAGGATAAGCTGCCAGATTTTTCCCTCGGTAGTGATCATTCCAAACCTATCAAGGAAAATGATGCCTAATCCCAATCCAAAAAATGCGCCAGCAGAGGTGAGTAAATCCTCATAGCTGTAGGGAATAAGTTCCACCCCTGCATTGTCTAACCAAATTTGAGGTAGTTGCGGAAAATTAATGGGCGGAGATAACAACAGAGCAGGAAGAATAAAAAGAGATGTAATCAGCACAAGCATTCCAATCTGCTTGCCAAGTGAACTGCGTTTGTACCAGGCTATTACCCTTGGTTCAAGTCGGATAAATGCCCAGACAAGCAGGGCACCGACCAGCCAGCCAAACAGGATATCATGAAGGAAGTGAACGCCCAAGATAATTCTGGATATACCTATCAGAAGGATCAATATCAAAGCTAGGACTTTGCCCCATCGTTCTTTTAAGGTGATCCCAAGCAGTCCCCAGATACTGGCAGCATTTTGAGCATGGCCAGATGGAAATCCAAAACTAATACCGTCAGATAATCCCTGCACCTTGTTCGTTGCCCAGAACGGGCGGGGAGTTTGAAATCCTAGTTTAAGAAGGGCGTTCAATCCCCCGCTGATTAATAAGAGGAGCCCCATTCGAATTCCGAGGGATATGTCGATACACCAGAACAGAAGAGGCATGATTAGTAAATAGAATTCTATATTGCCTAAAAATGTGACTCCTTTCATGATTGGGATCAGCCATTCTAGCGATTGCTGAAACCAGATTGAGACAGGTAAAAAGAATTGTGTCAGAGTTTCCATGATATTTTTCTCCATATTAGTGTTAGGAGGACGGAAGGGATGAGTAGCAGCAACGTTGTGCTGAAAATTAGATTGGGGTCTTTTATATATAGCATACCTGCCAGGGGAGGTGCAACCACCAGCGCCAGCCCCGCAATCGTTTCAGTTACGCCATATGCTAACCCAAGATTGGCTTTTGATACAACTTTTTCTACCTGGGCGATCATTAGGGTGCGGGTAGCTCTATACCCTCCAAGGAGGAGATAAGCTACTACCAGCAAGGGCATTTGAGTTGTCTTCCAGACCAGGGTAGCATATATTCCCACAAAAAACTGGCCTAAGAGCAGTCCGATTTTTGTGGGAAGACGTCCAAATAATAAATTGAGCAGTACAGTACCGAGAATGGTCATGGATCCGAGCAGACCTATGGTTTGTATAGAGATATCACGCTGGTTTTTTAGAATATTGGGAGCCAGAGGCTGTGGTAAGAACATA
>JAZFRV010000162.1:0-2372 GCA_036445875.1 Anaerolineales bacterium | reverse complement strand
AGGGCAAGCTTATCAGGGAATTGGCGCATTTGTTGCCTTCCGAAATGAACCTGCTCCGCATCTTGTTCTCCTGGAAGTAATGGCGGAATCCCCTGCAGAATATGCGGGATTGCAGGATCGCGACAGCATATTTGCGATTGATGGAGTGCCGACAACCAGCGAAAAAGGGATAAGTGATATCCAGAGGATAAGAGGTCTGGCAGGTTCAACGGTAACATTAAGCATATCATCTCCTGGAGGCCAGATAAGGGATGTTGTTGTAACTCGCGGAGCGATAAACCCTTTGCCCCAAAGAATCATCATGAATTTTATGACAGAGACTGCAGTAGTTTATTCAGCATTCCCGCGACTTGGATATGAAGGAATGGATATAGATTTTCTCAGCATATACCAGATTCTTGCCAAAGAAAGGGACATTACCGGGTTAATTATTGATTTACGCATTTCATCCACAGGACCTACGTGGCCTTTGTCAACCCTATTATCGGTCTTTGCCGATGGAACGTTGGGACATTCTAAAAAAGCCCAAGAGAAAATTGCCGCTACGATAATTGGGAAGGATTATTATGGGTCTCAATCTACCCCGGTTGTTATCCTTATAGGTCCGGAGACTATGGGACAGCCAGAAATTTTCGCAGCAAGTATGCAGTATGCCAACCGTGCAATAGTCCTTGGATTACCAACATTAGGTCTTGTCGAGGGGGCAGATATATTTCCTATGCCGGATGGCTCGCAGCTCTCCCTTGCAACGATTACATTTATTACCGCAGCAGGCCGAGACCTTGGGCTCGAAGGGGTAGAGCCCGATATGTCTATTGACAGGTATTGGGAAACAATAGATCCCAATAATGATATGATAATTAATCAGGCTTTGAATATTCTCCAAGGTTCTGAATGAGTAATCTTCTCCCTTTAATTGATTTCTCGGATACAGGTGAAATATGAGAAAGCATTACGACTATCCAAAGTACATGAATATTTTCCCCTCACTAATCTTAGCCATCGCTGTTCTGACCGCATGTGGTGCACCCATCGATCGCCGTTTTGAACAAAGCCCGTTGCTATCACAGCTGGAAAGGAAATCAGGAAGAATAGTGTATATTGGGGGCGATGGAAATATCTATACAATGGATCAGGGCGGGGGCAAGCAGCAGCAGATAACCACTGATGCGCATTTCAGCAACCAGGAAGGCGAGAGTATATTGTTATATCAGGCACCGACATGGTCGCGTGATGGTGGGCAAATTGCCTTTGTTGGTGTAAATGGATCGGCGGGAAGCACTTTTGTGGAATCGGCGAGTCTATATACAGCATCCATGGATGGGTTGGAGCTCGTGGAAACCTTTAAAAGCGATTATTATTTCCCCTTCTATTTATATTGGTCACCCAATGATGAGACCATCGGTTTCCTATCGAATACCAATTACAGTCGAGGCCTGGCGCTCTTCTCTTTACCGATTGCAGATGGCGAAGCAATAATGCTTGATGCTGGCATCCCATTCTTCTGGGGTTGGGCACCAGATAGCCAGCGGATGCTTGTGCATGCAGGCAGTATCAATAGCGCAATTTCGAGTGACCGAATGTCGCTTCTAAGATTGAATAATAATGTGGTTAATGAGACAGTGTTGGGTTTACCTCCCTCAGGCTTCCAGACACCAGTCTGGACCACGGATGGAGAACATGTTCTCGTCGCGGTCAGTTTAGAAAACAAAAGATCGCTGGTTTTATTGGATAAGGACGGAAACCTCGAACGTGTCCTGATGAACTTTGCTGGAGAAAGCGCATTTACGATTTCTCCGGATGGCAGCAAAGTTGCGATAATTTATGGCCAAACACAGCAGCAGGGAAGATTGCTTGGTCGAATGCTTGTTTTTGATATCGAAGATCCAAGAAACATGTTAACAACAGATCAAGATAATGTCCTTGCCTTCTTTTGGTCTCCAGATAGTGAGCAGATCGCCTATTTTCCGTATGATATCTTGAACATCCCCATTCCAAACGAAGAGGGAGAAGTTAGCGAGAGCAGTCAACGCGTTCCAGTCGAAACAGTTAGCGTACATATTATGGACCTCGCCAGCGATGGGGAGTCGCATGATATTACCCATCCGATCATGCCTACAGATGTGTTCTTGAGCATGCTCAGTCTTTTTACGCAGTATCAGCAATCTGCAACTATCTGGTCACCGGATAGTCAAAACCTGGTGATCTCAGCCCATCTGCCTGAGGGCGCTCCGGTGATCATGATTGTGAAATCTAGTGGAAGTCTGGAGCCGCGCTACCTGGTAAATGGGGTATTGGCATTTTGGTCCTGGGAATAAAAAAAGTGTCCCGCAAATTCGGTTTACGGGACATCTTGTTAATCTTTGGGAGAT
>JAZFRV010000161.1:0-11729 GCA_036445875.1 Anaerolineales bacterium | reverse complement strand
TTATTTTATGTTTCCTCAACACCTGATCATTAACCAACGAGCATTATAGTACTACCACATTGGAATAACAAGGGGTAAGGAAATTTATCCCTCGATGGGGGCTATAGTCCTTTAATCACTGTAAGGGTTTGCGTTTCAGGAACCTAAGGAGTATCTGTCGGAGAGGGAGTAAGAGTCGGAGTAAATGTTATTGTAAGTGTCTCAGTCACGGTTGGTGTGAGTGTCTCAGTCATGGTTGGTGTGAGTGTCTCAGTCATGGTAGGCGTGAGTGTCTCCGTTGGAGTAGAGGTATCCGTGGGAGTAGTAGTTGGTGTAGAAGTTGGAGTTGATGTTGGGGTAGAACTTGGTGTAGGTGTCGGCAGTAATTTTTGGGCAGCGGTTATTTCCCATTCATCCGGTACATAGAATAGAGGCAGATTCATCAAACTGCGCCAATTTAGAAGAGCTTCCTCTAGTTGATCCTGGGATTCTAGTACAAACGCCCTCCAATAATATACAGCAGCTAGATCTGATTCATCTTGTGCCAATCCTTCCGATATGTTCAAATAGACCAAACTCAGTGTATTATTGCCATTCTCAAATAAGATCTCCCCTAAAAAGAGATTTACATCAAAGTCATGTCGGTTGGCATTTCTTGCATTAAATGCTTCTGTAACTGCTTTCTCTGTCTCTCCCAAATCAAGGTAAACCAAAGCCCGAACCTGGTATAAGCTATTGCTGCTGCCTCCTAGTGCAACTGCTTGGTCAAGTAGCTGCTCGGCTTGATTTAGATCACTGCTCGTTAAATAATAGGCTTTCCCGAGAGAGTAATAATACTGCCATGGTTTTTCCTGGACATATGGATCATACTTTGTCAGTATTTCCAGGGCTGCATCATTATATCCAGTTTCCAGGTAAACTCTTCCTGCTACCAAGTAAGAGGGAATGTAATTAATATCCAACGCTAAGGCAGTATCGATTGCTGCAACAGCACCATCGAAATCATTTAATTCCAATAGAGACCAGGCCCTGTACAAATGAGCCAGGTGAGATTCCGGCAGATAATTAACAGCTTGATTCGCATCCTCATATGCGAGTTGATACTCCATCCGGGATAGATAATATTTCGACCGCTCAATATATACCTGTCCAAAGGCTGGATCCAAAAGCAAAGCTTGATCCAAATCCTGTTTAATATCAACTTCCGGATTTACAATTTTTGAGATGAGTACCCGACCGAAATATGCAGGAGCAAATGTGGGGTCTAAAAATAATGCCCGGTCATAATATTCTAGAGCCTCATTAAACTGACCAAGATTTCTTAATGCCTCACCAACCAGGTAAACAACGTCCGGGGTTTCTAACTGGTCCGCAGTTGACCGCATATATGTCAACATTGTCTCATAATCTCCCTGACGGTAAGCTTCTAAGGCGGTCTGGTAAGTACCATAACCTGGATGTGGTGTTAAAACATATATCGGCGTAGGAGTATAAGGATTTTCTAATACCTTTCCAATCGGTGTCTGCAGGATAGGATTTGGCGTACCGGTTAACTCTGCGCTAAGTCCCGGATCCACCTCAGGTGTCCAGGTCATGGGAGTAATCGTTAATCTGGGTGAAAAGATGGATCCGATTCCTGGGAAAAGCACCCCACTAATGGTAAGAACAAATATCACAATAACTCCCCCAGCGAGCAATGGAAGAAGTTTCTTATATTTATATCTGCTCTTTTTAGGTTTTTTCTTGGGTTTATCTTTTTTCCGGAGATCAATTAATTCTTTTGACCAATCCCTCTTGATAATCTCGGCAGGTTGGGGTTTTCCTGGATCCAAAGCACCAAATAGAATCAACCCTAATCTGGCTTCTTCATTTTTGGGATCAAGGACCAGGGCTTTCTTTAAGCAAAATATCTTTTCTTTTTTTGAGTTGACAACGGTACTCAATAATAGCCAGTATTCAATATTGTTTGGATCTTCCTTCAGCAGTTCAGATAATCTATCTTGAGCCTGAAATCGATCACCCTGCTCAATAGCTAGTCTTGCAAGGAGAAAACGTTTGTCTTCTGGCATCATTGATCCTGTATAATTTTACCGGCTTATCAGAGTGTAGCACAGCCCATCTTGCCTATCAAGAGAGGGTATAATGCCCAACATGAAATATGCAGGGAAAATCCTGGGCTGCTACTTGATTGTCCTCGTAATTAACACTGGGTGTAAATCTGCCGGACCTCTACCGACAAGTACATCTCATCCTATCTCTCCTCCCCTGACGCCCTACCAGGCGAAAACAAATACCCCTGTATCTACCTCAACCCCAATTACCCTACCGACTGACCAACCCCTCTTACCGAGTCCAACACCTTTCAAACACATCATTATATCGGGTGAAACTCTTTATGGGCTAGCCTTGTTATATAACATCTCTCTGGATCGGTTGGTATCAGCGAACCCTGGGATTGATACCAGTCTCCTCACCGTTGGAATTGAACTCAATATCCCTTTTGAAGGAGAGAATGAACTGGCTGTTCCCACCCCCACACCATATCCAGCATTAGTTGGGAATCCCTCATGTTTGCTGACTAACCAGGGAGGAATGTGGTGTTTTGCTGAAATAAACAATGACCAGGGAGTAAATTTGGAGAACATTTTAACAGCCCTGAACCTGTATGATGGGGATCATAACTTGATTCAGAGTTTTATTGCCATTCCTCCCCTGAATTATCTTTATCCCGATCAGACGATTCCTGTTTCTGCATACATCCCTCCACCCTTACCCGAAGATTATCAAGTTACTGTAACCCTTCTTACCTCACTCCCCTCCGAACGAGTTAATCCAGCAATTGAGATAATAGATTTTGAGTTCATGTACAATGGGGATAAAACCATAGCTGAAATTGAAGGCTCTGTCAGGATTTTGGAAAACCCCTCAAAAGAAGATCAAGTATGGATTGCTGCGATCGCTTACGCAGATAGTAATCCGGTCGGGATCAGGAAATGGATCAGCACGGGAGATCATGAGTCTGGAACAGAAATCGGATTTAATATAAATCTCTATAGTCTTGGTCCAGCGATTGATGAGATCAAGCTTCTCAGTGAACTTCATTTAATAAAAAAACCGTAATCAATGAAAGATTACGGTTTTGTCTTTTTGGGTTTAATATCAGGGATTTCCCCAGATCAGGAAACTGTCCCTCTTGCAGAACTGTTCTCCGTATTTATTAATAAAACAAACCTGATAAGGGATTGTTTCGCCGTTTTTCGCATCCACAGGATCTAATTTGAAGAATGAGCAGCCTCCCCCATCGGTAGCTGTACCTTGGTAGGTAATTACTCCCGCAGAAGATGAGTCCAGGATTAATTGAGAGTCAAAATTTTCCTGGGGATAATTATCTTTGTGAATACATGCCCCTACTTCCTGGTTCTCCGTGGATGATATCTGAGGAAATAATTCCCAGGTATCAACGACAAATTCTACCGGTATGGTCTGATCAGCCTGCTCTTGCAGGGTTGGCACAGCAGTCAGGACCTCATCCGTGTTTCCCCAGATCAGGAAGCTGTCTTTTTTACAGTACTGCTGATCACCCATCTCCTGTAAACAAACCTGATAGTCAATCGTTGACCCATTTTGTGCCTGGATAGGGTCTATTTCCAGGAATGAACACCCACCGGCATCCGTAGGTGAGAAATGATAGTTGATAACACCCTGGTTCTCAGTTGTAACCTTTAATTCTGCTACAGCGTTTATTAGCGGGGAATCGGATTCATGAAAACAAGCTCCAATCTGCTGTTTTTCATGGGAAGATATTTGAGGTAATTGCTCCCATATATCCAGCTGGATCTCCCGTTGGATTTGAATTTCACTAACGGGTTTTTTCGCAGCTTGATAAAAGGACTCCTTATATTTCTGCCCTTGGGGAACTACTCGAACCTGTGACTCTGGATCTGCTAGGGCATCAAATAGCAAGCAGTAATTTTCGAAACATTGCTGAGTAACTCCTTCCCGGATTTTTTCCGCTCTTGAGATCGGTTCCCCAGCAAGTTCAAAGCCAAAATAACGGTCAATGTAACCCATGAAATAGGACGGAATATAATATCCATTTCCAGATTCAATCTCCCTGAAATAATCAGGGGAATCTTTATCATATACCTGGAAAAGATCACGATTCAGATCGAGCAGCGTCGAAACCGGGCGTAAAGATACACCCAGGGGATTGGAAGGATCTTGATAAAGGACAACATTGTGAAAAATTTGTTCGACATTTCCATCGTTCGCCCGGTATGCATGAGAGATAGCTTTACCTGTAAATTGAGTTCCAAATCGAGCTATCGCCTCCCCAAATGGAGATTCTAGATTTTCGCCAGCCGATAAGCTGATTCCAGTATTTTCCAATCCAGGATATTTTGAACACTCACCAGCACATTTCCAGAGACCATAGGGCATCAAATGGACAATCCCCGGTGGATCGTCTTCAAATTTGAAGAAACCCATATTTTCAAAGTACTGCTCAATGGTATTTTTATTAGGATTTAATCTGGCTCTTGTCAGCGGTAGCCCTACCCAGCGTTCCCCCCCCATCTCATCATAGAAGAGGGAAAATTCCAGGGGTATGATATATCCATTTATAAATCTAACTGCAGGGTTTTCGGGATCATTATTTGGCAAATCTGAGAAGCCGGCGTCTATACCGACTGGATCCAGATAATAACGGGGAGAATTAACCGGATCGTAAACGAGTACAGCTCCTTCAAAATATTGTTTTTCCTGGTCTGAACCAGCCAGATATTTTTTATTTGATATTGGTGGACCCAGGACGTCTTCACCCTGAAGCCTATCGTACAGATCACTAAACCTGGGATCAACAAGATAATATGCAGATTGATTTATAGCAGTTCCCGCGCAGGCAGATAGAATCCCCACAAGCAGCGTTAATATGATCAATCGGATTGATTTGTTTAACATCCCAATTTTTACCCCGTATCGTTGAGATCCAGGGAATTCATTCCTGACTCAGTCCTCTAATTCTAACACGAAAACATAGATATACGCAATAGGATCTTTACTTCGAACAGTATCTGAGAAAAAGGCAGGAATAAACAAATATAAGGTGAACCTTAGAAATATCAAACTTAATATAAGATTTTAATAGGTGTCATTTAAGTTTTCTTAACCCAATTGGTCAACTCTTCCCATCTAAAGCAACAAGCAGGAAGGTTATCATTTTGTTTGAGTGTATAATTGCAGATGACTTATTAGGTAAATATATTATCCTAAGAAAAAAATCTGCGGAGGCAAGCGGAAATGCCTGAGACCAAAAAATACCAAAATAACCATGAAATAATGGCTTCATATACCTACCAGGAACAGCCGGTTGATCGCGGCTATGCAAATCGAACTTTGCACATCAACCTCTCTGAACACACGATCACAGAAAAACCAGTTACGCAGCAAATGAAGGATTTGTTTACAGGTGGACGGGGTTTTGCATTGTGGTTATTGTGGAACGCGGTGGAGGATAACACCTCCTGGGATGATCCTGAAAACGCCCTGGTCATTGCCAATGGACCCCTCTGTGGAACCACGGCCTATCCCGGTATGGGCAAGAGCACAGTTGTTACTCTCTCCCCTCTGACCAATTCAGTAATTGACAGCAATGGGGGTGGATTCTTTGCTCCTTTCTTAAAATTTTCAGGTTTTGATGCTCTGGAAATAACCGGAAAAGCGAATGAGGACTCGATAATCGTTATCGACGGTGATACACAGGAGATCCGGATTGAAAAAGCAGTAGAAGAAGTATTGAACACTTATCCCCTAGCAGGAATCCTAACTGAGATGTACTCCAATAATCCCCGGGATAGGAAAAATGTATCCGTAATAACCTCTGGAGAAGCTGCCGATCACATTCGTTATGCAGGTTTGAACATCAGCTATTTTGATCCCCGGCGAGAAGAAGTTCGGATAAAACAAGCAGCCCGGGGTGGATCTGGGCGGGTCTTCCGGGATAAACACCTCAAAGGAATCGTTGTTCGCTTCAGCGGAATCAGTGGATCCAGCAATAATCCCGCTAAACCAGATCTAATCCGGAAAGCTGGAAAAAGAATTAACCAGGAAATCACCAAATATGATGCTCAGCAAAACAATATGCGGGAAATTGGTACAGCCCATCTGGTTGAAATCATGGATAACTTTGATCTTCTTCCTGTGCATAACTTTCGCTACGGGACTCACCCCGATCACATTGAAATAGATTCCACAACCTGGCAAAAAGCCTTTACACAAGACAAAAGGATGGATAGCTGTTGGCTTGGCTGCACAATGGCCTGCTCACATGGTGTGGATGGTTTTACCCTTAAGACAGGTCCTCACCTGGGAGAAAAGGTTCTTGTTGATGGACCTGAATATGAAAATGCAGCAGGACTTGGATCCAACATTGGTGTATTTGATCCTGAAGCAATTATTGAAATGAATTTCTACTGCGATACCTACGGAGTAGACACAATCTCCTTCGCAAATTCTGTCGCCTACTGTATGGAATGTTTTCAGGAAGGAATCCTGGACCTCACTAAGACGGGAGGAATTGACCTTACCTGGGGCAATGCAGATAGTGCATTGGAACTGCTTCATGAAATGTCCCGGGGGGAAGGTTTTGGTGTCATCGTTGGGCAGGGAATTCGGTACATGAAATCATATTTTGCGAAGGAATTCGGTGGAGATCCGGGTTTCCTCCATGATATTGGTATGGAAGTCAAAGGGATGGAAATCTCAGAATACATAACCAAGGAATCCATTGCGCAGCAAGGTGGATATGGTATGGCACTAAAAGGCGGTCAGCATGATGAAGCCTGGTTGATCTTCATGGATCAGATAGATAAACAATTTCCTACCTTTGAAGCCAAAGCCGAGGCCTTGCATTACTTCCCAATGTGGCGAACCTGGTTCAGTTTACATGGTTTGTGCAAACTCCCTTGGAATGACATTAAGCCCCCGAATAATAAAGAGCAGGATCAACCGGAAAGGATCCCTGAGCATGTGGAAAATTACACCTGGGTTTATGAAGGACTAACGGGAAATAAAGTCACACTAGATGACTTAATCAATCAATCTGAAAAAGTCTACAATTTTCAACGTGTCTTTAACCTCCGGGTCGGATTTGGTACCCGGGAACACGATTATCCTCCCTATCGTGCAGTAGGTCCAGTCACTGTGGATGAATATGAGTCAAGGGTGGAAAGATATGATAAACAGTTGGAGGAGTTGGTTGGTCTGGATCCGACTGGATTAAGTACAGAAGAGAAAATAACAAAGATTCGTGAATACAGGGAAGATCAGTATGAACAGCTATTAGATGCAGTATACAAACGTAGGGGTTGGACAGAAAACGGCATCCCCACAAAAGAAAAATTAGTCAGCCTGGGTATTGATCTACCTGAAGTACTGCAAGTTATAGAAAAAAACCTGTAATAAATCCTTACAATGTCAAAAACTCCTGGTTTTCAGCCAGGAGTTTTCTATTTTAACCAATAATAGAATAATTATTAATTATTGTCCCCTGGTTCTTGCCGGAGATTATCAAGATATTTTTTCTTCCAGCTGAATAGCAGATTAAGTGCCTCCAGGGGGCTGAGCTCATTAATATCCAGTCCCTTTAACTCTTTAAGGAGAGGGTTTGTACTGGGGAACAAAATCATCTGTTTTGGCATTTCAGAATCCAGTGTAACTGCCTTTCCTGATGAATCCTCCAATAGCTGCATGATCTCTTCTGCCCTGAGGACGACAGATGTCGGCATTCCCGCAATTTGTGCGACATGAATTCCATAGGATTTATCTGCCCCGCCTGCGGTAATCTTATACAGAAAAACTACTTTACCATCCGCTTCACTCACCGAAACCTTATAATTTCTAATTCCTGGCAGCAGTTCCGGAAGCTCGGTCAGCTCGTGATAATGGGTCGCAAAGAGTGTTTTTGCCCTTTTTTCCGGATGGTTATGGATGTACTCTACCACTGACCAGGCAATTGAAACTCCGTCATAGGTACTGGTGCCTCTTCCAATTTCATCCAGGATTAATAAACTTCGGGAAGTAGCGTGGTTAAGGATATTTGCAGTTTCAACCATTTCAACCATGAAGGTGGATTGTCCGGCATGAATTTCATCCTGGGCTCCAATTCGGGTAAAAATTCTGTCTATCAATCCAATCCTGGCCGTATCAGCTGGCACATAACTGCCCATTTGAGCCAGCAGCACAATTAACGCAACCTGCCGTAAAAATGTTGATTTGCCGGACATATTAGGACCTGTTAAGATCCGGATCCTTTCGCCAGGTTCAAATATCGTATCGTTGGGAACAAACCTGGTTCCTTTCAGGGTTTGTTCTACGACCGGGTGCCGACCGTTGGTAATCTCTAATATATCCGCCTCTACAACTTCCGGACAAATATAGCCATAATTTACAGCGGTTTCAGCCAGGGAGGACAAAACATCGATATGCGCTAGAATTCTGGCAGTACTAACTAAACGTTCAATTTGAAGGGTCAGTCTTTCACATATTTCATAAAACAGCCTTCGCTCGATTTCCTTGATTTGGTCCTCTGCGTTAAATACTTTAGTTTCATATTCCTTTAATTCCGGAGTCACGTATCGTTCTGCATTAACAAGTGTCTGTTTCCGGATATAGTGTTCGGGAACAAGTTCAGATTTTGCTTTTGTAACCTCAAGGTAATATCCAAATACCTTATTGTGACTAACTTTTAATGTCTCAATTCCAGTGTTCTTCCGTTCGACTGCCTCCAGGTTTTTAATCCAATCCCTGGCTTCTTTTGTTGAAGAAAGATAATTATCCAGCTCTTCAGAGTAGCCAGTTTTGATAATGCCAATTTTTCCAAGTATTGCAGGAGGATCATCACCTATCGAGGACACAATTAAATCCATTGCCTCAGAACAAAGATAAAAACTCTTAAATAACTCTCCCAGGTATTGTTTTTTACCAAATTTATTTGGAAATAAACCCCGTACCGTTGGCAATTGTTGCAGAGTTTCCCGAATACCCACCAGATCCCGCGGTTGAGCTGTTCCCCCGGCGACCCTGTTACTCAAACGCTCAAGATCCTGCAGCCCTTTCAGGGCGTTCCTGATTTCTGCCCGAAGCATGCCATCAGAAAAAAATACTGTCACCCCTTCGAGTCGCCTGTTAATTTTCTCGGTATCCAGCAGTGGTTTACTTACCCATTGTCTGAATAGTCTTTTTCCCATCGGTGTAATAGTTTGATCCAAAATCCCTAATAAAGAGCCAACCACTGATCCAGACCTGATTGTCTCCGTTAATTCCAGGTTACGCCGAGTGGCAGCATCAAGAGTCATAAATTCCTGGAGGCTGTACATACTTAAACCAGTCAGCAGTTTGAGAGAATCCGGACGAGTTTGTTCGAGATATTGAAGTATTGCTCCCGCAGCCCGGATTGCGAACGGAAATCCCCTTACTCCGTAACCATCCAAAGTGGATACCTGAAATTGATTCAGGAGTACATCAACACAACGTTCTTCCTCAAATCGCCAGGCAGGAAAAGATGTAAAGTGAGTGAGAAATCCTTCTTCATCCCAATTATCATCCCCAGGGAGAAGGGCCTCTGCAGGGGATAAACGCAGGAGTTCTGATCGGATTAAGTCCTGAATATGATTATCCTGGATTTCTGTAACTGAAAATTCCCCGGTAGTAATATCCACATAGGCAATACCGGCTCGCTGTTCATCATAAATAATGCTCGCCAGATAATTATTACCATCCCCTGGGAGCAAACTTGATTCGAGGATCGTGCCGGGTGTAATCACCCTGACGACTTCCCTCGGCATTAACCCATCTACAGGAACATCACCCACCTGTTCACAAATCGCTACGTGGTATCCTTGCTCAATCAAGCGGGATAAATAATTTTCAGCTGCGTGATGGGGAATTCCTGCCATGGGTACACGAGTGCCCTTTCCAACATTCCTGGATGTTAATACGATATCCAGCACCCGTGATACAACCTGGGCATCCTCATCAAAAGTTTCGTAGAAATCTCCAAGTCGAAAGAATATGATTGAATCTGGATATTGTTTCTTAATATCCAGATATTGACGTCGCACAGGAGATACTTTTTCTTTCGACATGATCCAATTCTATATTGAGAGAGGGTAAATCACAAGGGATTAATATCCTGGACAGCTCAGGAATTTCTGCGATTGAGTCGGATGTCTAACTTGATATAATATATTTAGATGATGTATAATAATTAAAATCAGTCTGGTATCCGACATTTCTTTTTTTTAAAAAGGAGTTTAGCTTCATGGCTAGCGTATCTTACGAACACGTGTATAAGCGTTTTGACGAAGTGGTTGCCGTCAACAACTTAAATATTGAAATTCAGGATAAAGAATTTCTTGTTTTAGTTGGTCCATCCGGTTGTGGAAAATCCACCGCTTTACGTTTGCTGGCCGGATTGGAAGATATCTCCGAGGGTACCCTGAAAATTGGAGACCGGATTGTGAATGATGTCGCCCCCAAAGATCGGGACATCGCAATGGTATTCCAGAGCTATGCTCTGTATCCCCATATGTCTGTTTATGACAATATGGCCTTTGGACTAAAGCTCCGGAAATATCCCAAAGAAGACATAAACGACCATGTACAAAATGCAGCAGAGATCTTAGGTATCACTTCTCTGCTGGATCGTAAACCCCGCCAGTTATCTGGAGGGCAGCGGCAGCGTGTCGCCCTGGGACGGGCAATTGTTCGAGACCCCCAGGTGTTCTTACTGGATGAGCCGCTCTCAAACCTGGATGCAAAACTCAGAGTTCAGACCCGGGCGGAAATCACGAAACTTCATAAGAGATTAGAAACCACCTTTATTTATGTGACTCACGACCAGGTAGAAGCCATGACTATGGCTAGCCGCATTGCAGTCATGAATCATGGTGTTCTGATGCAGGTGGATTCACCCCAGAACCTGTATGACAGCCCAAACAACTTATTTGTTGCCGGATTCATTGGATCACCGGCCATGAACTTCTTTAACGCAGATGTCACTCAAAATGGAGCAGAAATTTCCATAAAAACTGAATCCTTTGCTGTAAATGTACCGGAAGATCGGCGAGCCTCGCTCAAATCTTATGTTGGTAAAAATGTTGTATTTGGCTTGAGGCCGGAAGATATCCATGACCCGAACTTTGCTCCGCCCCGGATTAAAGCTCAGAATGTTGACGCAGAAGTAGACTTGACCGAATTGATGGGAAATGAAATTTTCCTTTTCCTCAAAAGCGGCGATGACGAATGTGTTGCCCGGGTTGACCCACGTACAAGCTGCAAGATGGGCGCAAAAGTGACCATGTCTTTCAATATGGATAACATGCACATCTTTGACAAAGAAACAGAACAGGTCGTTCGGTAAAAACATCTATACGAGCAGCACACAAAACGTCTCCTTGCCAATTTCCTCCGAGGAGATGTTTTCTTGTAGGAGGGCAAATGCCACATTCATACTTAAAACCATTATTAGAAAATAACGGGTCGAAAATAATTCTTCTTGTTCTGGACGGATTGGGAGGGATTACTCTCACTCCGGACGGAAAGACTGCGCTGGAATATGCCAAAGTTCCCAATCTGGATCGCCTGGCTGAGGAAGGTTCTCTGGGACAAACCATTCCGATCCGCTATGGGATCACTCCTGGATCTGGACCAGCCCACCTGGCCCTTTTTGGATATGAACCACTTGAATATGT
>JAZFRV010000160.1:0-7120 GCA_036445875.1 Anaerolineales bacterium | reverse complement strand
TAATAAAATTTACAAGAAATTGAAGCCAGTGTATGAGATGTTGAGAAACTCTCAAGCAGAAATTGGGGAATCGCTAAATAAGATATCAATTTAATCCTTCATATGGGAGTGATTTGCAGGTAAATGGCACATATCTGCAAAACGTCAGATATTGATCTTGTAACGATAAAACCGATTATGACTGGTCGGATTTCTTCGTTTCACAGTGGGGGTGATCACACAAGATGTTGTTTTAGTACAAGACTTTCAATTGGGTTATTGACAAAAAGTCAATTGCTATACTGAGAGTAGCAACAAACCAGTTTAGCAAAAGGAGGAACTTTATGTATCAAATAGAGATACAGATAACTGGTTGATTAACCAACATCTTAATGCGTGAAATCAAGTAAACCATTTTATACGAATCGAAATCGGTATAAGATTTGGATAATGTCTCCCAGAAGAATGTTATCAGCACAAATTCTGTGTATAATGTGAAATGTTGGAGCTTATCCGTTAAACCTTCACAACAATGGATTAGATCAATATTTCAGAACCACTTTTTCAACAGCCTGGAACATTAACCGAACCTTTCATTGAAGCCCACCGTAAGCAATTTAATATTGTCAGCATAATTTTCCTATAGATACAGTCAAGATTTTTTGGAGATCATGATGGATATCCATCACATGGGGATTGACATCGGTTCGACCACCGCAAAAGTTGTGGTCTTGGATCATGAACATAATATTCGATTCTCAGCTTACCGGCGTCATAACACAGAGACGCTGGTGACTTTGAACTCCTTGTTAGCTGAGACCCTTGAATATTTAGGGGATGTAAAGGTTGAACTTCTCATAACTGGTTCAGCCGGGATGGGCATCAGTGAGAAATTCGACCTACCCTTCATCCAGGAAGTTGTGGCTTCTGCCGAATATGTCCGCAAATTGCACCCGGAAGTAAAGACCTTGATCGATATCGGGGGCGAAGACGCCAAGATGATCTTCTTCAAGACAGAGGGCAGGCCAGATATCCGCATGAATGGGTCCTGTGCAGGTGGGACTGGAGCATTCATTGATGAGATGTCCACCTTGCTCAACGTTCCGGTTTCCAAGCTTGACGAACTGGCTGCGGAGTGTACCATGATTTACCCAATGGCCTCCCGCTGCGGGGTATTTGCCAAAACAGACCTGCAAAACCTGCTTAGCCGGGATATCCCCAGGGGGGATATTGCCGCTTCGGTATTTCACGCCGTCGTTTTGCAGACCCTCGCCACCTTATCACGAGGTCATGATATATCACCGCTGACCCTTTTCAGTGGAGGCCCACTGACCTTCCTGCCCGCCTTGAAAGATGCCTTCATCCAGGTGCTGAAACTAGACCCTGGGGATATCCTTGATGTGGAAAATGCCCAGTTGCTTCCTGCCATTGGCGCTGCCCTGGCACAAACCTCCGCAAAACAGACCTATGTCCTGAGCGCTCTCAATGCTCACCTTACTAATTCTCCGAAGCAGTCGGGCGCTATCCAGAATCGCTTACCGGCTTTGTTTGTAGACCAGGCTGACTTTGAGGCATGGGGATTCACTCGAACACAGAAGAAAATTGAACGCTTAGATTTCGCCCAACTCAATGGGGATAGCCTCTACCTGGGGGTGGATTCCGGTTCAACGACCACCAAATTGGTATTGATCGATTCCCAAGCCCGAGTGGTTTACGACTATTACGCAAATAATCGTGGGGATGCTATCAAGGCTGTCCAGGATGGACTGGTGGAAATTCGAGAGTTGTTTGGGGACAATCCCGAATCTCTTAAGATTGCCAGGAGCATCGTAACAGGATACGGTGAAGACTTAATCCGAGCTGCTTTTGGATTTGATGATGGTATGGTGGAAACCTTAGCTCATTTTCAGGCTGCCAAAGCATTTGATGATCAGGTTAGCTTCATCTTAGATATCGGGGGGCAAGATATGAAGGCAATCTTCGTGGAGGAAGGTTTTATTCAAAACATTGAGATTAATGAGGCCTGTTCATCGGGTTGTGGTTCTTTTATTGAGTCCTTTGCGGATTCAATGGGCTACAGCGTAGCTCAGTTTGCTCAGAAAGCCTGTGAAGCCAAAGCTCCTTGCGATTTGGGCACCCGCTGCACTGTCTTCATGAATTCACGCGTTAAACAAGCCCTACGGGAGGGAGCTGAAATCCAGGATATCTCCGCAGGTCTGGCCTATTCGGTGATTAAGAATGCCTTACACAAAGTGCTGAAGGTAACCAACACTGACCAGCTTGGCGATCACATCGTAGTACAGGGGGGTACTTTCCGCAACCCGGCTGTCCAGAAGGCGATGGAGAACCTCCTGGAGAGGAAAGTAACTTGCCCTGAAATGGCGGAATTGATGGGCGCTTACGGTGCGGCCCTGGCAGCCCGAGATCACGTTCAGAGCAACGGAAATGGGAGCAGCAGTTTCGTTGGATTGGATAACCTGGAGACCGTCAGTGATTATGTCAGGCGCTTAATTCGATGTAAGGGTTGTGAAAACAAATGTGCTGTCACTCGTATGAAATTCCCAAATGGGAACTTCTTCTATTCAGGCAATCGCTGTGAGAACATCTTCACTAATAGCGGGAAGCCGGAGCGAAAAGGCATCAGCCTGCCAGCACTCAAGTATGATTTGCTCTTCGACCGTGTCATGGAACCAGAAATAGCATCCAAATTAACAATTGGTATTCCCAGGGTACTCAACCAGTTTGAGAATTTCCCTTTCTGGAACACCCTCCTGGTTGAGTGCGGGATCAAAGTTAAACTTTCAGCACCTTCTAGCAATGCTCTATACCAAAAAGGCGCTGCTCAGATCATGTCCGAGAACCTTTGTTACCCGGCCAAGTTGGTCAGTGGTCATATTATCGACCTGATCGAAGCTGGAGTAGACCGAATTTTCTATCCGATGGTTTTCTACGAAGAGAACCAATTTAGTGACGCGGCCAATAGCTATAACTGTCCGGTTGTTTCGGGTTATCCAGATGTGATAGTTAGTGTGATCGACCCTCAAAGGCGTCACAATATTCCTCTAGATATGCCCCCAGTAAATCTGGATGACAAGACCCTTCTTAAGAAAGCCTGCACCAGCTACCTTGCCAGCCTAGGGATCTCAATCAAGGTAATCCGGCGCGCTTTTAAGAAAGCCTTAGTAGCCCAGAGGGAATTTAAGGCTGAGGTAAAAGCCCTGTCAGCCAATATCCTTAGAAGTGCTTTGGCAGATGGCCGCCAGGTGATCCTCTTGATGGGTCGCCCCTATCATATAGATCCCTTAATCAACCATAAGATTCCAGATATCCTGACAGGTTTTGGGATGGATGTCATCACCGAGGATTCTATACCCCTGGACCCTGGGCAGACTCTGGAAAACCAACACGTCATGACCCAGTGGGAATATATTAACCGCTATTATCATGCTGCCCGATGGATTGGGCGACAAGACAAGGTGGAACTTGTGCAGTTGAACTCTTTTGGGTGCGGGCCGGATCCCTTTGTCTTAGAAGAGGTGAGCACTATCTTGAAGGAATACGGTAAAAGCCCTACTGTGATCCGCATTGATGAGATCGAAAGCCCGGGCTCTACCAGACTCAGGCTGCGCTCCATGATGGAATCGCTCCGTCAGAGGACTAAATCCCAAGATCAGGTCTATATACCCAGGAAGACAATTAAAGTGTTCCGGAAAGAAGACCGTGACCGCACTCTGATCGTGCCTGATTTTTCGGATTTCTGTTCACCGCCTATCGTAAGGCCCTTTATGGATATGGGTTATAAGATCGTTGCTTTACCTCCCGCAAACCGTGATTCGGTGAATGTGGGACTCAAATATACCAATAATGAAATCTGTTATCCGGGCATCATTACCATTGGAGATCTAGTGAAGGCCTTGCAGTCAGGGGCGTATGACCTCGCCAAAACTGCGGTTGGTTTCTCTCAAACAGGAGGACAATGCCGGGCGTCCAGTTATCCATCCATGGTCAAGAAGGCTCTCCTTTCAGCTGGATTTGAAGATGTGCCCGTCGTCACCCTGTCAACCAATCTTAAGACCTTGAACGACCAACCGGGTTTCGCTTTTGATATCAAGGAATACATGTACAAAGCTTTTGTCGGGATGATGTTCACTGACTCTCTCTCGGACATGTATTACTCTACCGCTATAAGGGAGGAACAGAAAGGTTCGGCACAAATTCTTGTCGACGGTTATCTAAAGTCCTTCATGGATGGAACCATCCCACTTGAACGGACTGCCCTGCTAGACTCTTTAGACTGTGCCGTGTCGGACTTTAATGCTCTTGGTGTCAATGGTGGGACTTTCCCGAAGGTCGGCGTAGTTGGCGAGATTTACGTCAAGTACAATGAATTCTCGAATAATTTTGCGGCCCAGTGGCTGATGTCTCAGGGGATTGAAGTAGTGATGCCCACGTTCTTAGAATTTTTTACAGGTGGGGTCCTCAGGGCAGATGTAAGTGTGAGAACAAATCTCAAGCGTCCCAATTTCCTTTGGCTGATTTCCCACCTGGGTGATCGCTTGATCAGGAAATTCCAGGTTAAATTTGATGACATCATGCAGCAGTATCGTTTCTACCGTCCCCACCATGACATCCAAGAAATCGCTGGAAGGGCAAAAGAGATCCTAAGTTTGAACCATCAATATGGAGAAGGCTGGCTGATTGCCGGGGAGATCGGTGCTTTTGTAAGAGATGGGGTGAATAATGTGCTTTGCTTACAGCCTTTCGGATGCATCGCAAACCACGTAATCGCCAAAGGAGTCCAGAAACGCATGAAGGAGCGATATCCCCAACTCAACTTGATCTTTCTCGATGCCGACGCTGGAGTCAGTGAGGTAAATTTCTTCAACCGCATGCACTTCTTCATCAACCATGCAAAAACTGCGCATAACGGATGAGTTTAGCGAAGCATCCTGTAAGGGCACCAGCTCAGAGCCCTTCGACTTCCATCTCTCCTTCGCTCGATGTCTGCTCAGGATAAACGCAGTCGAAGAGTCAGGTGCAGCGTCCTGAGTGCAGTGAATTGAAATCGAAGGGGAGCGGGGGTTAGGTTTTCCAATCGGGCAGATTTAATATAACTTGCTCTGATTTAGTTTTATATATATCTACGGATAATTGATCCAGAATAATGGACTTGATTTTCATAACAATGGGTTTTTAATATTTTTTTTATTATTTATTGAATGCGTATAGATTTTAAGCAGATCAATCAATAAAACAGTCAAAGGTACCAGCCAACTCCATCTCATCCATTTGTCTGGGATCCCGTTGCCGATAAATACTATTGCCCATGAAACGATAAATACTAATATACTGTCTGTAATTGTAAATAAAGTTGTACAGTGATAGAGTGAAAAGTAAGGGCTTGCTAATAGAGATGCACTAGAAAGCATCCTTGTTTTAACCAACATACTTTCTTTTCTTGAGAAATATATTGAGATTGGTAAAGCAAGCAAACCATAGGGCCATATTGAAGCATTCCAAGATTTATTAGGTCTAAAAGTTTGCAACGTTGTAAACCAGTCTTCAATCCAATTGGGCCAAAATATATAAGTGATAAATATTAGCGAACTAAACAATATAATTGGTGGGATTAAATCATTTATTTTCAATTCTTTATTTAATATCCATAAAAGTTGCAAGAATAGAATACCGAATCCAACATGAGGTTTTGTTATCAAGGCTAACCAGCTAATACCTAACCATACAGAAGATATTTTTTTCTGTTTGAAAAGACTTGTAAGTAATAAACCTATTACAGGCAAAAATTCTATCTGACCTAAATAGATATTCCATATAAAAGGAGTGCTTAACAATGCGATCCACCAGTTATCATTGCCCCAAGTAATCGCCGCCGCTCCTACTACGATTACGCTTATGAACGTTAATATACTCAAACTTAAAGGCCATCCAAATAATGATATTGGATATGTAAATAGATAGACCCATGCGGGGGCAGTAGTTTCTGGGAATGGTGATTTAAGGTAATAAACCAAGGCGTCATATCCGCCATTGAGAAATGATACAGAAATACTGTATCCAATAGCTATTCCAAGTAGAACTACATATTTTTTAGGATTATCCATATGTGGTCGATTATATATTTGATATTTATTAGTCGAATACCAAAGTATACTTATACCAATATTCTTTTATCAGGATTGATATCAAAGCCAAAAACATAACGGATGAGCTTAGCGAAGCATTCTGTAAGGGCACCCGCTCTGAGCCCTTCGACTTCCATCTCGCCTTCGCTCGATGTCCGCTCAGGATAAACGCAGTTGAAGAGTCAGGTGCAGCATCCTTAGTGCAGTGAATTGAAATCGAAGGGGAGCGCTGGTTAGGGCTTCATCCTTATCCAGTACCTCTTGACCTTCAACCCCGTTTCTGGATCACTTGACATGTCATGATATTGTCCGCCATTGGCTTCGACAACCCTAAGCGACGGAATGTTCTCTGGATTGATCGTAATCAACACACGAGTTTCCCCGAGCTTCCTGAGTTCGACAAGGGCCAGTGCAAGCGCCTGCTTACCGTAGCCCTTGCCCCGTTGGTCGGAACTGATGAAATACCCGATATGGCCACCATGGATGCGAAGATTGGCATTCAGATAGTGACGGACCTTGACCATTCCAATGGCAATCCCCTCGGGATCAAGAACCCAGAACACTGTCTGGGGGACAAGCCCAGATTTCAACTTGGATTCGTCGCTCATGTCGCAACAACTCTGGAGGTAATCGCGCATAGCCATTCCCCCGTTGTGAACTGGCGTGCCTGTGAAACCATTCTCACCATCACCCAAATCGGCGAGTAGCTCCTGCAAGCCCCGAGGGGGATTTTGAGATGCCCTTTCCAGTTTCATTTTCATTGGCCCTAACCTATAGATAACGCGCAAATAATCCTATTTAACGTAGATAAACGCGCATTTTTGCCTGAGAGCTGCTTATATGTATTATAGTGGAAAGGAATCTAAATATGGATGGTTTACGGCTTCCTGATGCAGTTTGGGTCGTGTACGGTAAAAATGTCCGTCTCAACGTGGACATATCCACTGGCGTCATTGATTGGGCGTGTCGGGTCCAATGCACGGGTCAGGTCCACCGTT